>NZ_JBHXKA010000109.1:0-27775 GCF_042722885.1 Streptomyces sp. NPDC058401 | reverse complement strand
GCCCCCCCGCCGGCCGCCTGACCCCCCGCCCCCCGAGACCTACACCGGCTTTCTCGTCGGCCGCGACCGTGGTGGGGCGGTGGGTGGCTGGGAGGGGGCGGCGGGGCGCTGGATGGGCGCCGGGCGGCTGGATGCGTGGTGGGGCGGCTGGGGGTTAGGCCGGGACTCGGGGGAAGCGGGACTGGAGGGTCCAGATGGTGGGGTTGTCGGCCAGGCCGTCGTGCATGTCGACCAGGTCCGCGATCACGTCGTGGAGGAAGTCGCGGGCTTCGCGGCGCAGGAGGCGGTGGCTGAAGGTGAGGGGGGCTTCTTCCGACGGCATCCAGTCGGCTTCGACGTCGACCCAGCCGAAGCGGCGTTCGAAGAGCATGCGGTCCGAGGACTCGGTGAAGTCGATCTCGGCGTACTGGCGGTTGGCCGCGCGGCTGCCGCGCGGGTCCTGGTCGAGCTGCTCGACGATGTCGCACAGCGCCCAGGCGAAGTCCAGTACGGGCACCCATCCCCAGGCTGTGGACACTTCCCGGTCCGCGTTGGTGTCGGCGAGGTAGACGTCCCCGCAGAACAGGTCGTGGCGCAGGGAGCGGACGTCCGCCGAGCGGTAGTCGGTCTGCGGGGGGTCGGGGAAGCGCCGGGAGAGGGAGTAGCCGATGTCGAGCACGTACCCGATGGTGTCATGGGTGGGGTCGGGGTGGGGTGGGGGTACGTCCCGCGTGGCTCTTGCGGCCGAGGATCAGAGTTGCTGATGCCCCCCTGGGGTGTCGGGTTCGCCGGATTAAGCTCGGCGCGTCCGGGGGGTCGTGGCGAGAGGGGTCGGGCGTGGGGGGAGCCGGGGGGCAGGGGGAGGCCGTGGTGGCCGGGGTGCTGCGGGAGCGGCACCGGCTCGCGGCCGAGCTGCACGACACCGTGGCGCAGGGGCTGACGAGCATGCACCTGTTGCTCGACGCGGCCGACCGGGAGTGGACGCGGGAGCCGGGTCAGGCCCGGCAGCTGGTCCGGCAGGCTGCCGCCGCGGCCCGCGAGAACCTTGCCGAGGCCCGGCGGCTCATCCATGACCTGGCTCCGGTGGAGCTGGAGCGGGCGGCCCTGGCCGATGTGCTGCGGGAGCTGTGTGCCGGGACGGAGGGGGCCCGGTTCCGGCTGGAGGGGGAACCCCGGCCGGTGCCGGGCCGGGTCGAGGCCGCGGTGCTGCGGGCGGCCCAGGGCGCCCTGGGCAACGTACGGCGGCACGCGCGGGCCTCGGTCGTCGTGGTGACGCTCACCTATCAGCCGTACGGCCTCGCGCTCGACGTGTGGGACGACGGGGTCGGGTTCGATCCGGCGGCTCCTGTGAGCGGGGGCCTGGGTGGGGACGGGCTGCGGTTGTTGCGTCGTCGGGTCGCGTACCTGGGGGGTACGGCCACGGTGGAGAGCAGTCCGGGTGGGGGAGGGACCGTGGTGTCCGTCTGCCTGCCCGCGCTGCCGCAGGGGCCGAGACCGGGGCCGGGGTCGGCATGACTCCGGTGCGGATCCTGTTGGTGGACGACCATCCCGTCGTGCGGGCGGGGCTGCGGGCGCTGCTGGACGGGTGCCCCGAGTTCGAGGTGTGCGGGGAGGCCGCGGACGGCGCTGCCGCGCTGCGGATGGTGCGCGAGCTGGGTCCCGGGCTGGTGCTGATGGACATCCGGATGGGGCCGGGGATGTGCGGGGTGGAGACCACGCGGCGGATCGGGCGGATGCCCGCGCCGCCGCGGGTGGTCGTGCTCAGCAGCTACGAGTCGGACGCGTACGTCGTACGGGCCGTGGAGGCGGGTGTGGCGGGGTACCTGCTGAAGGGGTCCCCGCCCGACCTGCTGTTCCAGGCGCTGCGGACGGTCGCGGCGGGGGAGTCGGCGCTGTCGCCCTCGGTGGTCTCGCGGCTGATGAGCCGCTACCGGGCGCCGAGTGCGGCCCTGACGGCCCGGGAGACCGAGATCCTGGAGCTGATCGCGACGGGCCGCTCCAACCGGGAGGTCGGGTCGGCCCTGTTCATCAGCGGGACGACGGTCAAGACGCACCTCGTGCACGTCTACGAGAAGCTCGGGGTGGAGAACCGTACGGCGGCCGTGCGCGCGGCCGTCGACCGGGGGCTCATCGGGCTCGGGTGAACGCCGATGGGCTCGGGGCCCCCGGGTCAGTTCGGGTAGGCGATCTGGATCGCGGCGCCGTTGTACTGCCAGAGCGGGGAGAAGATGCGCTTGCGGATCTTCCAGACGCCGGCGGACTTCACGTACTCGTCGCGGTAGCGGATGCCGCGGACGACTACGGTCTCCGGGGCCGTGGCGGTGGCCGGGTACACGAGCTGGGCGGTGGCGTGGCTGTCGCCGGTGGCGGTGTAGCGGCCGGTGACGCGGATGTAGGCGTTGGCGGTGACGTGGGTGGAGTAGCCCCAGGCCGCAGCGCCGTCGAGGTTGGCGACGACCGCCTCGATGCCGGTCTTGACGATGCCGGCGGTGCCGTCGGGGTGGGCCAGCACGGTGAGGACGGCGTCGTCGGTGAAGAGGGTGCGGAAGACCGTCTTGTCCTTGGTGTCGACGGCGAAGAGGTAGGTCTCCAGCAGGCGGTTGATCGCCAGCTCGTCCTCCGCGGAACCGGCCGGACCGGCGTAGGAGGACGTCGAGAGCTCCTCGGGCGCGGCGGCGGCCGGGGTCGCGGCGGCGAGGGCGCCGAGCCCGGCTGCGGCGGCACCGGTGCCCAGCATCGTGAGCATGCGGCGGCGTTCCGGGGCGAAATCGGTGGTCGGCATGGCGGGTTCCTCTCGACACGGCTGGTGGTGCCCGGGCCTGCTCGGGGCGGGCGGTCCGGGCACTCACGAGCCTGTCGTGTCGCCGCCCGCGGCGGATCGGCGCGGCGTACGAGCGTGATCTCGTACGGATGGACGATGCGGCCGGTGCGATGCGGTCCGGTGCGATGTGACGCGGGTGCGATGTGGTCCGGTGCGATGCGGTGCGATGCGGTCCGGGTGCGATGCCGTGCGCTGCCGTGGGGGCGGGGTCAGGGGAGGAGTCGCTGCTCCTTGGCCACCGAGACCGCGCCCGCGCGGGTGTCGACGCCGAGCTTGTCGTAGATGCGGCCCAGGTGGGTCTTGACCGTGGCCTCGCTGATGAACAGGGCGCGGGCGATGTCGCGGTTGCCGAGGCCGCGGGCGAGCTGGCCGAGGATGTCGAGCTCACGGTCGGTCAGGGTCGGCCGGTTGCCGCCGCGCATGTGGGCCATCACGCGGCTGGCCACGGGGGCGGAGAGCGTGGTGCGGCCCTGGGCGGCGGAGTGGATCGCGGCGAACAGTTCCTCCGGGCGTTCCGCCTTCAGGAGGTAGCCGGTGGCGCCCGCGCCGATGGCCCGGGTGATGTCCGCGTCCGTGTCGTACGTGGTCAGGACCAGGACGTGCGGGGGGTTGGGGGCGGCGGTGATGCGGCGGGTGGCTTCCACGCCGTCGATGCCCTCGCCGAGCTGGAGGTCCATCAGGACCACGTCGGGGCGGAGTTTGGCCGCGAGCGCGACCGCCTCCTCGCCGCTGCCCGCCTCGCCGAGGACTTCGATGTCCGGCTCGCTGCCGAGCAGGGCCAGCAGGCCGGCGCGGACCACGACGTGGTCGTCGCAGAGGAGGATCGTGGTCATGGGGTGGGCTCCAGGGGGATCGACGCCGACAGGACCGTGCCCTCGCCCGCGGTGGATTCGATGGTCAGGGTGCCGCCGAGCTGGCGGACGCGGGCGCGCATCGCGGGGAGGCCGTGGCCGCGTTCCCCGGTGGAGGCGCGGAGCCGGGTGAAGCCGTGGCCGTCGTCGGCCACGTCCAGGACGACCTGGTCGCCGAGGAAGCTGAGGGTGAGGGCTGCGGTACGGGCCCCCGAGTGCTCCCGTACGTTCGCCAGCGCGCCCTGGGCGATGCGCAGCAGCGCCTGCTCCGCGCGGGCGGGGAGCGGGGCCGGCGCGCCCTCCAGGTGGAAGCGGACTGCGATGTCCGGGCCGGCGTCCAGTGCGCGCAGGGCGTCCGGGAGGCCGGCGCCGTCGGAGAGTTCGGGCGGCGCGAGGTCGTGGACCAGGCGGCGGGCCTCGGCGAGGCCGCGCGCGGTGATGGCGGTGGCGGTGCGCACGTGCGAGCGGGCGGTGCCGGGGTCGGTGTCCCAGGTGCGGTCGGCGGCCTGGAGGAGCATCTGCTGGCTGGACAGGTGCTGGGCCAGGGTGTCGTGGATCTCCATCGAGAGGCGCTGGCGTTCGGCGAGGGTGCCGGCGCGGCGTTCGGTGGCGGCGAGTTCCCGGCGGGTGCGGATCAGGTCGTCGATCAGGGTCCGCTGGGCTGCGGCCTGGCGCTCCATGTGGATGAACACGGCGGTGGCCAGGGCGGCGACGGCGGGCGGGGCGAGGAGCAGGTTGGGGTCGAAGGGCTCGCCCGGACCGGAGGTCTGGGCGAGGCGGAGCTGCGCCGCCACGACGAACACGGTCAGCAGGGCCACGAGGACGACGGCCGCGCGGGGCGGGAGGGTGCGCAGGGCGGTGTAGAAGAGCGGGACGGCGCACCAGGCGAAGCTCGGCGCGAGGACGACGAGGACCACCCAGACGGCGACGACCAGGCCGAGCCAGATGAGGCGGCGCAGGGTGGGGGCGGCGCCGAGGGCGGGGCCGAGTACGTAGAGCAGGGCCAGGGTGATGCCTAGGGCGATGATCCACGGGGTGCGGGGTTCGTCGGGGTGGCGGAGGAGGAAGCGGGCCACGGAGGCGCCGAGGAGCAGGAAGAACGCGGTGTGCATGACCGTGGCGAGGGCGCGGGTGTCTTTTTGGGGTGGGGCAGGCTGGGCCGCCTGGGCCGTCTGGCCCGTGGGGGGTGCGGGGCTCGGCGGGCTCGGTGGGGGCGCGCTGGTCACGGGGGCTCCTGGCTGGTGGTGCGTGATGTCCATGGTGCCGGTTGGGGGTGCGGTGCGGGTGGGTGGGCGCTGCGCGGGGCTGTCCCCTACCCGCCCTTCCACCGTTCCCCGGGGCTGCGCCCCGGACCCCCTGGGGCTCCGCCCCAGACCCCGGTCCTCAAACGCCGGACGGCTGGGTTGGGCCGCGGGTGGCTCGGTGGGTTTGGGGAGAGGCCAGGTAAACGCTCCGTGGGGGGTGGGCGCATCGGCCGATCGGTTGACCCCCGGGTCAACCGGTGGGGGTCGGGTTCGGAGCCGGTACGGGGACGGGGTGGTGGGGGTGGCGGGGAGAGGCTTGGAGCAACGGCAGGACAGCCCGCCGTGCCGACGTTCACAGGAGCAGCAGACATGAACACCCGCACCCGCGTTCTCACCGGTACCGCCCTCGCCGTCGCCCTCGGCGCCGGAGCCCTCGGCGCGGTCAGCGCCAACGCCGCCCCGGCTTCCGCTCCGGCCGCGGCCCCGGCCGCCGTCGCGAAGAAGGACGGGGGCAAGAAGAACTTCACCACCACCACGCACCTCACCATCGACGCCGCCACCCGCGCCGCCCAGGCCGCGCTGGACGCCGCCGAGAGCGAGAACCAGAAGGTGACCGTCGCGGTCGTCGACCGCAACGGCAACACCATCGTCACCCTGCGCGGCGACGGCGCCGGTCCGCAGTCCTACGACTCGGCGCAGCGCAAGGCCTTCACCGCCGTGTCCTGGAACGCTCCGACCTCGGTGCTCGCCGGCCGCCTCGCGCAGACCCCGAACCTGAAGGACATCCCCGGCACCCTGTTCCTCGGCGGCGGCACCCCCGTCCAGGCCGACGGCGCCCCGGTCGCGGGTGTCGGCGTGGCCGGCGCCCCGAGCGGTGACCTGGACGAGAAGTTCGCCAAGGCCGGCGTGGACGCCCTGAACAAGTAGTGGACGCCCTCGACAAGTAGTGGACGCCTCGGCAAGGAGAAGAGTTCGGTAGTGCGTCACGGGACGTAGTCTCGAACGCGTGGATCACCGCGTTCTCTCCCGCCTGGCCGCCCCCGCCGTCGCCGCCCTGCTCGCCCTCACCACGGGCTGCACGGGGGAGACCGTGCAGGGGCGGCCGGGTGCGTCGGGGGTGCGCGACCCGTTCTTCCCGAAGGCCGGCAACGGCGGCTACCAGGTCGAGCACTACTCCCTGGACCTCGACTACGACCCGGCCGACGGGCGGCTGCACGCCACCGCGGTGATCACCGCCCGTGCCGAGCAGGGGCTCAGTTCCTTCAACCTCGACCTCAGCGGTCTGGAGGTGGAGGGCGTACGGGTGCAGGGTGCGGGCGCCCGGTTCAACCGCACCGGCAACGAGCTGACGGTGCGCCCCGCCGAGGACCTGGAGCGGGGGGAGGTCTTCCGTACGGAGGTCGACTACTCCGGCCGGCCCAAGGCCGTCACCGATCCCGACGGGTCCGAGGAGGGGTGGATCGTCACCCCGGGCGGCAAGGGCGCGGTGGCCGTCGGCGAACCCGTCGGGTCGATGGCCTGGTTTCCGGGGAACCACCACCCGAGCGACAAGGCCACGTACGACATCACGGTGACCGTTCCCCGGGGGTACGAGGCCGTGTCCAACGGCGAGCTGCGCTCCCGTACGGAGGCGGGCGACGGGCGGACCGTGTTCGCCTGGCACTCCGCGGAGCCGATGGCGAGCTACCTGGCGACGGTGGCCGTCGGGAAGTTCGAGGTGACGACGGGGCGGACCGCCTCCGGGATCCCGCTCTACACGGCGGTCTCGCCCGGGGAGGCGGCGGCGAGCCGGGCCGTGCTCGCGCGGCTGCCCGAGATGGTGGAGTGGGGCGTCGGGCGGTTCGGCCCGTACCCCTTCTCCTCGTCGGGGGCGATCGTGCTGCCCGCGCACAGCCTCGGCTACGCGCTGGAGACCCAGACCCGGCCGGTGTTCCCGGGGGCTCCGGGCAGCGAGGAGCTGCTGCTGCACGAGCTGGCGCACCAGTGGTTCGGGGACTCGGTGTCGCCGGAGTCCTGGAAGGACATGTGGCTCAACGAGGGGTTCGCGACCTACGCCGAGTGGCTGTGGTCCGAGGACCACGGCGGGCCGAGCGCGCAGCAGCACTTCGACGCCTACCTCGCCGGTGACACGCGTGTCGACCGTGAGGCGGGCTCGGACTGGGGCGCCTTCCCGCCGGCCGCCCCGCCGAACCCGAAGGAGATCTCCGCGTCCCCGGTGTACGGGCGGGGGGCGATGGTCCTGCAACGGGTCCGGCAGGAGGTCGGCGACGAGAAGTTCTTCGCCCTCGTACGGGGCTGGGCGGCCGACCACCGGCACGGGAACGCGAGCACGGCCGACTTCACCGCCTACGCGGAGGAGAAGACGGGCCACGACCTGAGCAAGGTCTGGGACGTGTGGCTGTACGGGAAGGACCGCCCGAAGGCGCCGAAGCACCCTGCGAAGGCCTCGTAGCTCTGCCTACAGGGCCGCTGCCTACAGCGCCTTGCGCAGGACCGTGCACGGGCGGCCCGCCTCGCGGTCGGGGGCGTGGCGCAGGGTGACGTAGCCCTGGGACTGCCAGAAGGCGAGGGCCTTCTCGTTGGCGTCGAGCACGGCGATCCGTACGCCCGACCGTCCCGCGTCGCGGAAGCGGTCCTCGACCATGGCGACCACGGCGCGGCCGTATCCCTCGCGGTGCGCGGTGGCGTCGATGAGCAGCAGGCCGATCCACGGGTCGGGGTCCTCGGACGCCGGGTCCGGGTGGTGGGCGAGGGTGGCGGCCAGGCCTACGAGGCGTCCGGCGGAGCGCGCGAGGAGGACCTCGGCGCCCTCGTGGGCGAGCTCGTCGGCGAGGGCGGCGGCGACCTGCTCGACCGTGATGCGGCCGGGGTCGGGGAAATCTCCGCTGAGCTCGAAGAACGCGTGGTTGGTCGCGTAGAGCGTGGCGATTTCGGTGAGGACCGGGCCCGGGAGGGCGCCGTCCTCGACGGGAGCGAGCGGCAGGAGGATCACGTACGGAACGGTAGCGAAGCCCCCTCCCCGGACGGCCGGGAGGGGGCTCCAGCTGGGACGCGTCCGTGGACGCGGGCGCTCAGGGTCAGACGTTGACGCCGAAGTCCTGGGCGATGCCGGTCAGGCCGGAGGCGTAACCCTGGCCCACGGCGCGGAACTTCCACTCGGCGCCGTTGCGGTACAGCTCGCCGAAGACCATGGCGGTCTCGGTCGCCGCGTCCTCGGAGAGGTCGTAGCGGGCGATCTCGACGCCGCCGGCCTGGTTCACGACGCGGATGTAGGCGTTGCGGACCTGGCCGAAGTTCTGGCTGCGGGTCTCGGCGTCGTAGATGGAGACCGGGAAGACGATCTTGTCCACGTCGGCGGGCAGGCCGGCCAGGTTGACGTTGATGGCCTCGTCGTCGCCCGCGCCCTCGCCGGTGCGGTTGTCACCGGTGTGGACGATGGTCTGGTCCGGGGTGGACTTGTTGTTGAAGAAGACGAAGTGGCCGTCGGAGACGACCTTGCCCTGCGCGTTGACCGCGATGGCCGAGGCGTCCAGGTCGAAGTCGACACCGGTGGTCGTGCGGGTGTCCCAGCCCAGGCCGACCGTGACGGCCGCGAGGCCCGGGGCCTCCTTGCTGAGCGAGACGTTTCCGCCCTTGGAGAGGCTTACTGCCATGGTGACTGGTGTCCCTTCCTAGTCTCACTTGGTCTCACTTGTCGTATCGACCGTGAGGGTGCCCAAGTTACCGCTGCCCTCCATAACGCGGGGAGAGGGGCGCCGGGTTCCGCATTCGGAGAATTGTCCGCGATGCGGGCGGAAATGCGGGTGACGGGGCTCCGGCGGGCACGGATCATAGGGGGCATGCCTGGTCCCTATGTCATCCGCGGTTCGGTCGTGCTCCCCGAGGGCGAGCTCGCCTGGCGCTTTTCGCGGTCCTCGGGGCCGGGCGGCCAGCACGTGAACACCTCGGACTCGCGCGTGGAGCTCCTCTTCGACGTCGCGGCGACGAAGTCGCTGCCCGACGTGTGGAAGGAGCGGGCGCTGGAGCGCCTCGCCTCCCGGCTGGTGGACGGGGTGGTGACGGTACGGGCCTCCGAGCACCGCTCGCAGTTCCGCAACCGGGAGATGGCGCTGGTCCGGCTGGCCGCGCTGCTGGCCGAGGCCACGGCGCCGCCGCCGAAGGCGCGCCGGGCGACGAAGATCCCCCGGGGGATCAACGAACGGCGGCTGCGCGAGAAGAAGGCCCGCGGCGAGACCAAGCGGGGCCGCAACGCGCGGGACTGGTAGCCGGGGGGCTGCCCGCGGACTCGGGGGTACCGCCCCGCGGACTCGGGGGTACCGCCCCCGGACCCGGGGCGCCGGGTGGCCTCAGGGCGCCAGGTGCCGGTAGCGGCCGCGGAAGTACGTCAGCGGCGGGGAGTCCGGCGCCGGCTGGGAGGCGGTGAGGACGTGGCCGATGACCAGGGTGTGGTCGCCCGCCTCGACGCGGTTCTCCGTACGGCATTCCAGGGTGGCCAGCGCCCCCGACAGCAGCGGGGCGCCGGAGACTCCGCCGCGCGTGTAGGGCAGGTCCGCGAAGAGCAGCCGGTCGCTGATGCGGTTCTTCATCGAGAACCGGCTCGCGATCTGGAGCTGGTGGTCGGCGAGCACCGATACCGCCCACAGCGGCTGCTCGGCCAGCAGGTCGTCCATCCGGGAGCCCTCGCGCACGCTGACGAGGACCAGCGGTGGTTCCAGGGACACGGACATGAAGGCGGTCGCGGTCATGCCGACGTCCTCGCCGCGCCGGCCGTCGGCCGACAGGGGCGGCTCCTGCGCGGTGATCAGGCACACGCCTGCCGCCAGTCGGGACATCGCGGCCCGGAACTCGTCGTTGCTCACCCCCTCAGCATGGGGTGCGGGTAGGGAAAGTGGTGTCACGGGGGTCGTAGGGGGCACGGTCGGGACGCTACTGTCACCCCTCGCGCGGCGCATCGGGCTGAAGTCCGAGGAGCGCCCCCGCCCGTTGGCCTAGGTCGCCCGGTCCGTACCCGATCCCGGCGTACCGTTTGCTTCCGGGAACAGTCCGGACGAACCGGTTGGAACGAACCCCGGCGGAGCGGCGCGATAGTCACCTATATTCATCTCATGTGACTTGAGTCACAGAGAGCAAGATTTGTTGACCCTGTGTACCTGCCGCACAGCTCACTGTGATTCAGTGGACGGGACACCGCAACGAAGCGCCGATGACAAACCTGGAGTTGCTGTCGAGGTCTCGGGGAGAGCGAGCAATGGAGACCGAGTCGGAGCCGTACGTCCGTCTTGCGACCCTGCGGCAGCTGCACCGGGTGGTGGCCGAGCTCAATACGGCCCGGAGCCTGGCGGACACCCTGCAGACCGTCGTGGACGGCATCGTCCTCGGCCTCGGCTACGAACTCGCCTGCGTCAACCTCGTTCGCCCCGACGGTGATCTGGTCGTCGCCGCCTTCGCGGGAGACCCCGCCGCAGAAGCCCTGATCACCGGCCGCGTCGGCTCGCGCGCCTCCTGGGAACGCCGCCTGACGATGGGCGAGAACTGGGACGGCCTGCGCTTCATCCCGCACACCGAGGGCTGGGTCCTCGTCGAGGACGACGTCCCGCAGTGGCACACCGAGGGCCCCGACCCGCGGTTCGAGGACGAGTGGCACCCCGAGGACCGGCTCTACGCCCCCATGTACGCCTCCGGCGGCGAACTGCTCGGCGTGGTCTCCGTGGACCGCCCGCGCAACGGCCGCCGGCCCGGCGCCTGGGGCCGCGAAGCGCTCCAGATGTACGCCTTCCAGGCCGCGATTGCCATCAGCAACGCGCGGCTGCGCGCCAACATGCAGCGGGCGCTGGTCCGGCTGGAGCGTGAACAGCAGGCCCTGCGCGCCAGTGAGGAGTCGTTCCGCCAGGCCTTCGAGTACGCGCCGAGCGGCATGGCCATCGCCGAGATGGGCGGGGACCAGCACGGCCGTCTGCTGCGCACCAACGACGCGCTGTGCCGGCTGCTGGGACGGCCCGCCTCCGTGCTGCGCCGGTACTCCTTCTCCGACCTCGTGCACCCCGAGGACATCGGCACCCTGCTGCGGACCTCCGCCGAGGGCGGCCGCGCCGAGCTGAGGCTGGGGCGGCGCGACGGTACGTACGTCTGGGTCTCGCTGCGCAACTCCGTCGTCGCCGACGCCGCCGACGGGCCGCGCTTCCTGCTCACGCACGTCGAGGACATCGAGGAGCGCAAGCGGCACGAGCTGCAGCTCGCCCACCGGGCCAGCCACGACTCGCTGACCGGCCTGCCCAACAGCGCCGAGCTCCGCTCCCGGCTCGGGGCGCGGCTCTGTCGCCGCCCGCAGTCGGTGCGCGCCACCGCCGTGGAGGCGCTGGACGCCGCCTTCGAGACCCGGCCCACGGTGGAGGGCGGCCCCGGCGGGCACGGGTACCGGCCCGACGGCTTCCCCGAGCCCTTCGAGTTCCCCGGGGGCATGGGCGGCCCCGGCGGCATGCCGGGCGGGGGATCGGCCGCGGCGGGCCCGTACGACCACCACGTGCACACGGTCGCCCCGGCGACCGACATCGACGACGGTACGAAGGGGCTCGCGGTGCTCTTCTGCGACCTCGACGGGTTCAAGTCGATCAACGACCGGTTCGGGCACCACACCGGTGACGCGGTCCTGATCGAGGTGGCCCGGCGGCTGACGACCGGGGTCCGGGACGGGGACACGGTGGCCCGGCTGGGCGGTGACGAGTTCGTCGTCCTCGCCGACGGGCTGGGCGCCGCCGATGCCGCCGACCTCGCCGTGCGGCTGCGCAACGCCATCATCCCGCCGATCCGGGTGGACGGCCGTGCAGTCCGCGTGGGAGCCAGTTTCGGCATCGGCTGGGCGAGCTGCGGCATGTCGGCCGACGAGGTGCTGCGCTCGGCCGACCAGCGCATGTACATCGAGAAGCGTTCCCGTTCGAAGGCACACCGCAGAGCCGGGTAAGCTTTCGGGCCGCCCGTGGGCGCACCTGTTCGGGGTAGGCTCCCCGGGGTCGAAAGGAGTGACCTGCGATGACGACGCCCGCGAACCACGGCCCGAACAACGGGGCGAACCAGCCCGAGGATGACGACCCGTTCGGCTACCTCTACGAGGACGGCCAGGCCGCGGGGGCCACCCCGCCCGGGCAGGGCGGCGGATACGGCTACCCGGGACCGGCGGGCGGTGCTCAGCCGGGCGTGCCCCGGACCTCGTACAACCAGGTCCGCACGGTCGGCGACCGGCCCTACGGCGGCCAGCGCGGTCCCGTGCCCTATCAGCAGGGTCCGCAGCAGCAGCCCCCGGCCTACCAGGCCCAGTACCAGGCTCCCGAGGCGCTCCAGGCGGGCGGCTACGGCGTTCCGCCGCAGCAGCAGCCCCCGCAGTACACCCAGTCCGTTCCGCTGCCGGGCTCCGGCGGTGGCCACGGCGGCCACGGCGGCGGGTCCAGCCGCCGGGGGATGCTCATCGCGGCCGTCGCGGTGGTCGCCGCGGTGGCGATCGGCATCGGCGCGGCGGTGATCTTCGGCAAGAAGGACGACGCCGACAAGGACAAGAACACGGCGAACCCGGGCCAGAGCCCGTCGGCGCCCGCCCAGAACACCCCCTCGGGCCAGCCGAGCGGCTCCGCGTCCGCGGACGCCCCGATGCCCAAGGGCGACGCGGGCGGCTCCGGCATGGTGATCAGCGGGGGCGCCAAGCTGGAGAGCGCGGTGCCGGGGGCCAAGAGCGCCGGCGGCCAGTACGTCGGCGGCTTCGCCCAGCAGGGTGCCGCCGTGACCTGGACGCTGGAGGTTCCCAAGACCGGCGAGTACACCTTCCGGATGTACTACGGCGTGCCGGGCAAGGACGCCAACATGACGCTGGCGATCAACGACGCCGTGCAGAGCCGGCCGATCAACATGAAGAACTTCGCGAAGGCCGCCGAGGGTGCCTGGGACAAGGGCTGGACCAACACCTACTCCTACGTGAACCTCAAGCAGGGCACGAACACCATCAAGATCTCCTGCGAGGCGGGCAACTCCTGCGAGGCGGTCATCGACCAGTTCGTCCTCGAGAAGCGCTGACCGGCGGGCCGCACCGGCAGGATCCGCAGGAGACGGCCTAGCCCTCCGTGACCTTCACCGACCCCCGTACCTCCTCGTAGGTGCGGGGGTCGAAGTCTCCCGCCGTGGGGGCGGCGACCGTGGCGGCCGAGAGGGCCACCGCGCGGGTCAGGCGGTCGGGCCAGTCCAGGCCTTCGGTGAGGGCCGACAGCAGGCCCGCGACCGCGGAGTCGCCGGCGCCGGTGGGGTTGCCCGCCACGGTGCGGGGCGGGGCGGCGCGCCAGGTGCCTTGGGCGGTGGCGGCGAGCAGGCCTTCGGGGCCGAGCGAGGTGACCACCGCGTGGGCCCCGCGGCGGCGGGCGTCGCGGGTGGCGGGGAGCGGGTCGCGGGACCCGGTCAGTTCGGCGAGCTCGGCGGCGTTCGGTTTGATCACGTCGGGGCGGGCGGCGACCCCGCGGCGCAGGGCTTCGCCGCTGGTGTCGAGGAGGACGGGCACGCCGGCCGTGCGGGCCGCCCGGACGAGGGTGGCGTAGGCGCCCACGGGTACCCCGGGGGGCAGGCTGCCGCACAGGGCCACCGCGCGGGCGCCGCCCGCCAGCAGGGCCTCGTAGCGGGAGAGGAATCCGGACCACTCGGCGGCGGTGATCAGCGGGCCGGGTTCGTTGAACTGCGTGGTGTCCCCGGAGGCCTCGTCGACGACGGCCAGGGTGCGGCGGGTGGTGCCCGCGCAGGGGACGAGCGCGTCGCGGACGCCGGGGGAGCCGGCGAGCAGCTCGCGTACGAGGGTTCCCGTGGGGCCGCCCGCGAAGCCGGTCGCGGTGACCTCGTGGCCGATCGCGGCGAGCACGCGGGCCACGTTGAGGCCCTTGCCGCCGGGGCGTTCGGTGACCTCGGTGACGCGGTGGGAGGCGTGCGCGAGCAGGCGCGGTACGCGGTAGGTGACGTCGAGCGCGGTGTTGAGCGTCACGGTCAGGATCATGGCGGGCCCCGGTCTCGGTGTGTGCGGCCTCGGGCGGGGCATCAGCATGCCAAAAGGAGGAGCGGTCGGCCCAGTACCCCGGGCCGACCGCTTTCGCCTGCTGCCGCGGTCAGTTGCCCGCAGCGAGCGGGTTCACGATCCATTCGCCGCGCCGCATGACGCCCCGGACGTCGAAGGCGGAGTCGAGGACGACGAGGTCCGCGTACTTGCCGGGTTCCAGCGAGCCGACCTGGTCGTAGACGCCGATCAGCTTGGCCGGGTTGGCGGAGATCGCCTGGACCACGGACTCGACGGGGAGCTTGTCGAGGGTGACGGACCGCTTGAAGGCGGTGTCCAGGGTGAGGGTGGAGCCCGCGATGGAGCCGCCCTCGACGAGGCGGGCGACGCCCTCCTTGACCTCGACCTCCAGCGGGCCGAGGTGGTAGATCCCGTCGCCGAAGCCGGCCGCGTCCATCGCGTCGGTGATCAGCGCCACCCGGTGCGCGCCCGCGTGGTGGAAGGCCAGCTCCAGCATGGCCGGGTGCAGGTGGGTGCCGTCGTTGATCAGCTCGACGGTGACCCGCTCGTCCTCCAGCAGGGCCGCGATGGGGCCGGGGGCGCGGTGCTCCAGGCCGGGCATCGCGTTGTAGAGGTGGGTGGCCACGGTCGCGCCCGCGTCGATGGCCTCCAGGGTCTGCTCGTACGTGGAGTCGGTGTGGCCGATCGCCGCGATGACCCCGTGCTCGGCGAGCAGCCGTACGGAGTCCAGGCCGCCGGGGAGCTCGGTGGCGAGGGTGAACATGCGGGCGGCGCCGTGCGAGGCGTCGATCAGCTTGCGGACCTCGGCCGGGTCGGGGTCGCGCAGCAGGTCTTCCTTGTGCGCGCCCTTGCGGCAGGGGTTGATGAACGGGCCCTCGAAGTGGATGCCCGCGATGTCGCCCTGCTGGGTCAGCTCGGCGAGCAGTCCGGCGCGGCGGGCGAGCTCGTCCAGGTCCCCGGTGACGGTGGAGGCGACCACGGTGGTGGTGCCGTGCTCGCGGTGGGTCCGTACGCCCTGGAGCACCTCCTCGGCGGTGCCGGAGGTGAAGGAGGCACCGCCGCCGCCGTGGTTGTGCATGTCGACGAAGCCGGGGACGATCAGGCACCCGGTGAGGTCGACGACGGCCGCGTTCTCGTCCGCGCTGCCGGCGATGCGCTCGCCGTCGACGATGAGGCGCCCGCCCTTGACGATGCCCGTGGGCAGCACCACGTCGGCGCCGGTGAGAACGGTGCTGCGGCCCACATGTGCGCTTCCGGACATCAGGCTGGTACCTCCGTGGCGAGTAGATCCCAGGCGAGCAGCCCTGCACCCAGGCATCCGGCGGTGTCCCCGAGGGCAGCCGGAACGATGTGGGGCAGCCGCTGGAACGTCACGCGTTCCTCGACGGCCGTCCGTAGTGGTGTGAACAAGGTTTCCCCGGCCTCGGCCAGTCCGCCACCGATGATCAGCGTGCGCGGGTCCAGCAGGGTGATCGCGGTGACCAGCCCGTCGGCCAGGGCGCCGATCGCGGCGAGCCAGACCTCCCGGGCGCGCTCGTCGCCGGATTCCACGGCCTTGGCGCAGTCCGCGGCGTCGGCCTCGGGGTCGCCGGAGGCGGCCGCCCAGGCGCGGCTGACGGCGGAGGCGGAGGCCAGGGTCTCCAGGCAGCCGCGCTGGCCGCAGCCGCAGGCGGGGCCGCCGGGGCGGACCACGATGTGGCCGATCTCGCCCGCGTACCCGTGCGCGCCGGCCTCGATGCGGCCGGCGATGCCGATGGCTCCGGCGATGCCGGTGCCCAGGGGCACGAACAGGAAGCGGTCGGCGCCGCGGCCCGCGCCGATGCGGCCCTCGGCGAGTCCGCCCGTGCGGACGTCGTGGCCGAGGGCGACCGGGATGCCGCCGAGGCGTCTGCCGAGCAGTTCGCGCATCGGGACGTCGCGCCAGCCCAGGTTCGCCGCGTAGACGGCTATCCCGTTCTCGGCGTCGACGATGCCGGGGACGGCGACGCCGGCCGCGGAGGCGGTGGTGGCGAAGCGTTCCCGGCCGAGGTCGAGGAGCTCGGCGGCGAAGTCCTGGATCGTCTCGACGACGGCTTCGGCGCCCCGCTCGCGGCCGGTGGCGCGGCGCGCTTCGTGGAGCAGGGTGCCGTCGGCGGCGACGAGGGCGGCCTTCATCCCAGTGCCGCCCACATCGAGGGCGATGACGTGTTTCACGGGTTTCACGGGTGACAGTCTCGCGTGATCGGAGGGCAAAGGTCTAGTCCACTGAGAGGGATTGTTGAGTGGCCATACAAATTAAGGACCTTCGGCGGCCGGCGGGCCGGTACGCGGGTCCGTGCGCGGGTGCGCACATGTGTCCGCGTACGTGTGTGTGCGTGCGGGTGCGTACGTGTGTGCGGGTGCAGGCCGTGTGCACGTTTGGGGCCGGGTGTTGACCAAGCTCAAAAGTGGTGTAGACCTTTACGCGAATCGTACGGAACAACCTGGGGTGGAACGAGAACTGTGAAGGCCCGAACTGTCCAGGCCCGAAAGCGGAACCTCGCCGCGTCCGGTCTCGCACTGTGCCTGACCACCGTGACGCTGACCGGCTGCGGCGCCGTGTCGGGCCTCGCAGGTGACAACGAGGTCACCCTGAAGGTCGTGGCGGCCGACTACGGGGACAAACCGGAAAACTCCTCCAAGCCGTACTGGAAGGACCTCGCCTCGGCCTTCGAGAAGAAGAACCCGGGCATCAAGGTCCAGGTCGACGTCTACTCCTGGGAGGACGTCGACACCAAGGTCGCCGAGATGGTCAAGGCCGGCGATGCCCCCGACATAGCCCAGATCGGCGCCTACGCCGACTACGCGGCCGAGGGCAAGCTGTACTCCGCCGACGAGCTGCTCTCCGTGACCACCGAGGCCGACTTCCTCGCTCCCCTCGCCGACGCGGGCAAGGTCAGGCGCAACCAGTACGGCCTGCCCTTCGTGGCCAGCACCCGGCTGATGTTCTACAACGAGAAGCTGTTCGCCGACGCCGGCATCATCCCCAAGGACGGCAAGACCCCCTGGCAGCCCAAGAGCTGGGGCGAGCTGGAGGCCGCCGCCAAGAAGCTCAAGGCGGCCGGCGTCCCCACCCCCCTCGCGCTGCCCATGGGCCGCGAGGAGGCACAGGCCGAGACGATGCAGTGGCTGCTCGCGGGCGGCGGAGGCTACGCCGACAACGAAGAGCAGTACTCGATCGACTCCGCGGACAACGTCAACACCCTGGAGTTCCTGCGCGACAAGCTCGTCGGCGCGGGCCTGACCGGCCCCGTCGAACCGGCCAAGCTGAACCGCCAGGCCGCCTTCGACTCCTTCTCGCGCGGCGAGGTCGGCATGCTCAACGGGCACCCGACCCTGCTCAAGCAGGCCGCCGAGAAGGGCATCAAGTACGGCATGACCCCCATGCCCACCGCCGACGGGGCCGGGCACCCGACGATGGGCGTCGCCGACTGGGTGATGGCCTTCAAGACCGGCCACCAGACGCAGTCCGGGAAGTTCCTCGACTTCCTGTACGAGGCGGAGAACGTGACCGCCTTCACCGAGAAGTACGACCTGCTCCCCGTCACCACCAGCGGTTCCCGGGCGATGGAAGCCTCCACGGGCGCCTCCTCGGCCGAGCTGAAGACCTTCCTGCACGCACTGCCCAACGCCCGGCTCTACCCGGTGGGCAAGAAGTCCTGGGCGGCCGTGAGCGAGGACGTCAAGAAGAACATCGGCAAGGCCGTGCAGCCCGGCGGACAGCCCGAGAAGGTCCTCGGGGACCTCGCGGAGATGGCGCGCAAGTCGGAACCCCGCTGACGGGAGCCGGTCGGAGCCGGTCGGAGCCGGTCGGAGCCTTGCGGCCGGCCGGCGCCGGCCGACCGGCCGCTGTCGGAGGGCGGCGTTAACCTGGCCGTATGACGGACGCGGACGAGAGGCCGCCGGCCGGGCTGAGCCCCGACGAAGCGGCCGTACTGGCCTACGAAGGCCGCACCTGGCCCGGGCCGGGCGCCAAGGAACGGGCCATAAGGGAAGGACTGGGGATGCCCCCGGTCCGGTACTACCAGCTGCTCAACGCGCTGATGGACGACCCCAGGGCCCTGGAACACGCCCCGGGCACCGTGAACCGGCTGCGGCGCATCCGCGAGGCCCAGCGGGCGAGGCGGTAGCGGCTGTGGACCGCGCCGTAGCCGTGGCCCGGCAGGGCCGTTAGGGTCGTGCGTATGGGGAGCCATCCGCACGATCTGCCGATGCCCGTCACCACCGCCGGACGCGAGGGACTCGAGGCCCTCCTCCGCGTACCGCGACGCTCCGTCGTCGCCCTCGACTTCGACGGCACCCTCGCCGACATCGTTCCCGACCCCGACCAGGCACGGGCCCACCCCGGAGCCGTCCCCGCGCTCGCCGCCCTCGCCCCCGAGGTCGGCTCCATCGCGGTCGTCACCGGCCGGCCCGCCGGGGTCGCCGTCCGCTACGGCGGCTTCGCCGGGGTCCCGGGACTCGAACACCTGGTGGTCCTCGGGCACTACGGAGCCGAACGCTGGGACGCCGTGAGCGGCATCGTGCACGCTCCGGCCGAGCATCCGGGGGTGGCGGCCGTCCGGGCCGAGCTGCCCGGGTTCCTGGACGCGATCGGCGCGTGGCGCGGGACCTGGATCGAGGAGAAGGGCCAGGCGCTGGCCGTCCACACCCGCCGCGCCGCGGACCCCGAAGCGGCCTTCGCGGCCCTGCGGGAGCCGCTGGCGGGGCTCGCGGCCCGGCACGGCCTGATGGTCGAACCGGGGCGGGCCGTACTGGAGCTGCGGCCGCCCGGGATGGACAAGGGGGTCGCGCTCACGGAGTACCTCGCGGAGGTGGGGGCGGAGGCCGTGCTCTACGCCGGAGACGACCTCGGTGACCTCGCGGCGTACTCGGCGGTCGAGAAGCTCCGTGCCGGGGGCATGCCGGGCCTCCTGCTCTGCAGCGGCTCGGAGGTCCCGGAACTGTCCGCCCGCGCGGACCTCACCCTGTCCGGCCCGCCCGAGGTCGTCACCTTCCTGTCCACCCTGGCCGGGGCGCTGACCGGCACACCTTCCTGACGCGGCTGGGGCCGGCCCTGTGGGACTCGGCCCCGCGCAGCGGGGGGTCAGGGGTGGAGGGCGTCCAGTTGGGACGTGAGCCACTGGGTCGGGGGGAGGGCCGTGGCCGCCGCTGCCAGGCGCTTCGTGCGGTCCGCGCGCTCCGCCGCCGGCATGGACAGGGCCGCGTGCAGCGCTTCGGCCGTGGCCGTGACGTCGTACGGGTTCACCACCAGCGCATCCGCGCCGAGCTCCTCGTACGCCCCCGCCCCGGTGGACAGCACCAGCACGCACCCCGCCTCCGAGACCACGGGGATCTCCTTCGCGACGAGGTTCATCCCGTCCCGTACGGGATTGACCAGCGCCACGTCCGCCAGCCGGTACGCCGCCAGTGACCGCGCGAAGTCGTCTTCGACGGAGACGAGCACCGGCTGCCAGTCGGCCGTGCCGAACTCCGTGTTGATCGACGCCGCCAGCTCCCGCACCGAGTCGGTGTACTCCCGGTAGACGGTCAGGTCCTGCCGGGAGGGGTAGGCGGAGGCCAGGTGGACCACCTGTTCCCGCCACTCGGGGTGGACCGTCAGCAGTTCCCGGTACGCCAGCAGCCCGCGCAGGATGTTCTTCGACAGTTCCGTCCGGTCCACCCGGACGATCGTCTTCAGCCCGCCGACCTCCGCCCGCAGCGCCGCCAGCTTGTCGTCGACCTCGGGCCGGTGCGCGAGCGCCCGCAGCTCGTCCCCGTCGACGCCGAGGGGGTACGGGGTCACGTGCGTGAACCGGTCCCCGTGCCGCACGCCGCGCTCGGGACCGGCCGGAACCGATCCCGCGCCGTCGGTCGTCGCGCCGCTGATGAAGTTGTCCGCCCACTCCCGGGTGTGGAACCCCAGCCGGTCCGCCCCGAGCATCCCCGACACCAGCTGGCTCCGGACGTCGTCCGGGAGCATCTTCAGGAACTCCGGCGAGGCCCACGGCGTGTGCGTGAAGTGCCCGATCCGCAGGTCGGGGCGGAGCTCCCGGAGCATTCCCGGGGCCAGGGCCAGGTGGTAGTCCTGGATCAGGACGGTCGCGCCCTCGGCCGCCTCCTCGGCGAGCGCCGCCGCGAAGGCCTCGTTGTACGCGGCGTAGGAGCCCCAGAGCCGCCGGAACTCCGCGTCGAAGACCGGCTCGCGCGGGATCTCGTACAGGTGGTGGTGGAGGAACCACAGCACCGAGTTCGCGATGCCGTTGTACGCGTCGTCGTAGACCCCGGGGTCGATCGGCAGCATCCGTACGCCGGGCTCGCAGACCCCCCGCCGTACCGCCTCCCGGTCCGCGTCCGACAGCGCCGCGCAGATCCACAGCGCGTCCGGCTGTTCCGCGAGGGCGGTGGAGAGGCCGGAGACGAGGCCGCCCCCGCCGCGGCGGGCACTGAGCGTGCCGTCCGCGGCGAGGGCGTACGAGAGGGGGCCGCGATTCGCGGCGACGAGCACCTGGGAAGCCATGCGGCGAACCTAGCCCGCCTCGCCTCCGGTCAAACGTCGGCGCCTGCGAGTCCGCCGGACCGAGAGGAAGACCACACCGCCGGGTGCCGTTACGCCACGCGGCGCCGTGCGTACTCCTCGATGTCCCGCATCGGCGGCCGCTCCTCGGTGTCCACGGCGTAGGTGTGCGGTACGAAACCCTCCGGCCCCCGCTCGAACTGCGTCAGCTCGGGGCGTACGAGGTGGCCGCGCGAGAGCCGCACCTGCGCCGTGCGGTAGATCGCGGCGGCCATCCGGCCCAGGGCCTGCCCGTCCTGGTGCCGGTGCAGCCGGACGCCCACGTCCACCTGGGCCAGTGCGTCCAGCCCGGCCGTGTGCAGCGCGTCCACCAGCAGGCCCAGCTCCACCCCGTAGCCCACGGGGAACGGCAGCCGTTCCAGGAGCTCGCGGCGTACGGCGTACTCGCCGCCCAGCGGCTGCACGAAACCGGCCAGCAGCGGCCAGTGCAGGTTGAGCAGGGGGCGGGCCACCAGCTCCGTGACCCGGCCGCCCTGGCCGTGGGCCGTGGCGGAGGCCAGGTCGGCGGGGTCGGCGGACTCCTGGCCGAAGGGGCGGTCGTACATCGCCTTGACGAACCGCACGCCCGGGTCCGTCAGCAGCGGGCCGACGATCCCCGAGACGAAGGAGGACGAGAAACCGCGCAGGTCGGCGTCGATGAAGCAGACGATGTCACCGGTGGTGACCAGCAGCGAGCGCCACAGCACCTCGCCCTTGCCGGGCAGCGCCGGGATCCGCGGCAGCACCTCGTCGCGGTGCACCACCCGGGCCCCGGCCTTGGCCGCGACCTCCGCGGTGCGGTCCGTGGAACCCGAGTCGATCACGACGAGCTCGTCCACCAGCGGCACCGGCAGGCCCTCGATCAGATCGCGCCGGATCACCTCGACGATCTCGCCGACCGTCGCCTCCTCGTTCAGCGCCGGCAACACCACGCTCACCGTGGTCCCCGCTGCCCGCTTGGCGGAAAGCAGCTGGCCGAGCGGTCGGTCGGCGGCGGACCAGGAGCGGTCTGCCAACCAGCGCTCCACCTCTTCCAGCACCTTCAGCACTCCCTGTTCATCACTGGGCTCTTCACTGGTTTGGACCGAAATGTGATCCATCTCGCGGTTCGGACGGCTGTCTCAACCACCCGGGCCTTCGGTTACAGTCTTGAACAACGCAATGGCCCGCCGCATGCCGGGGGGCCCGCGTACAAACGCACCGGCGCGCCACAGAGCGCGTGTGCCGGTGCCATACCGCTCATCCAGAGGGGCAGAGGGACACGGCCCGTTGAAGCCCCGGCAACCCTCCAGTCGGTTCTCGCGATCGCGCATTCCAGCGCCGCCAGCGAGGTCCCCGGCTAGGGAAGGTGCCAATTCCGTCTCATGGCGAAGTGCGCCATGGGGAAGATGAGGAGAAAGGGCCTCGCCATCATGGCTGCACAGTCTGTCGCAACCTCTGCCGAAACCGCTGAAAGCAACGTTTCGGGCACCTCCGTCGATCTCGGTCCCGCCACCGGCCTTTCCTGTCGTGAGTGCGGTACCCGCTTCGAGCTCGGCCCGATCTTCGCCTGCGCCGAGTGCTTCGGCCCGCTCGAAGTCGCCTACGACCTGCCCCTGGGCGACCCGGAAGCCCTGCGCGCCGCCATCGAGGCCGGCCCGAACAACATCTGGCGCTACGCGCCGCTGCTGCCCGTCCCGGCGGACGTGGCCTCCAAGCCGAGCCTGAACCCCGGCTTCACCAAGCTCGTGGACGCGGCCAACCTGGCCAAGGAGCTCGGCGTCACCGGCAAGCTCTACGTGAAGGACGACTCCGGCAACCCGACGCACTCCTTCAAGGACCGCGTCGTGGCCATCGCCGTCGAGGCCGCCCGCGCCTTCGGCTTCACCACCCTCTCCTGCTCCTCCACCGGCAACCTGGCCGGCGCCGTCGGCGCCGCGGCAGCCCGTGCCGGCTTCCGCTCCTGCGTGTTCATCCCGCACGACCTGGAGCAGGGCAAGGTCGTCATGGCCGGTGTCTACGGTGGCGACCTGGTCGGCATCGAGGGCAACTACGACGACGTCAACCGCTTCTGCTCCGAGCTCATCGGCGACCCGCTGGGCGAGGGCTGGGGCTTCGTCAACGTCAACCTGCGCCCGTACTACGGCGAGGGCTCCAAGACCCTGGCGTACGAGATCTGCGAGCAGCTCGGCTGGCAGCTGCCCGACCAGATCGTCATCCCGATCGCGTCCGGCTCGCAGCTCACGAAGATCGACAAGGGTCTGCAGGAGCTGATCAAGCTCGGCCTCGTCGAGGATAAGCCGTACAAGATCTTCGGCGCCCAGGCCGAGGGCTGCTCCCCCGTCTCGACCGCCTTCAAGGCCGGTCACGAGGTGGTCCGCCCGCAGAAGCCGAACACCATCGCCAAGTCGCTGGCCATCGGCAACCCGGCGGACGGCCCGTACGTCCTGGACATCGCGCGCCGCACCGGCGGGTACGTCGAGGACGTCAACGACACCCAGGTCGTCGAGGCCATCAAGCTCCTCGCCCAGACCGAGGGCATCTTCGCCGAGACCGCGGGCGGCGTGACCGTCGGCGTGACGAAGAAGCTCGTCGAGAACGGCCAGCTCGACCCCACGCTGACCACCGTGATCCTGAACACCGGTGACGGCCTCAAGACCCTGGAGGCGGTGGCCGAGGGTGGTGGCCAGACCGCCACCATCCGCCCCAGCCTGGACGCGTTCCGCGCCGCCAACCTGGCCTGATCTCTCTCCCTGCACACCGGAAAGGCAGTAGCGCCATGAGCGTCAACGTCCGCATCCCCACCATCCTGCGCACCTACACCGGCGGCCAGGCCGAGGTCGCCGCCGAGGGCGCGACCCTCGAAGAGGTCATCCAGTCCCTGGAGGCCAGCCACCCCGGCATCGCCGCGCGCGTCCTGGACGACCAGGGCAAGCTGCGCCGCTTCGTCAACGTCTACGTGAACGACGACGACGTGCGCTTCGAGGGCGGGCTGCAGACGTCCACTCCGGACGGCGCCGGCATCTCGATCATCCCGGCCGTCGCGGGCGGCTGCTGAGCCCTCGTGACACCGGCCTCGTGACACCGGCCTCGTAACACCGCGCGGAAACTGAATTGCCCCCTCCGGTAATAAACGGAGGGGGCAATTCTGCTTGATTGGACGCGGTAAGGTTGGGGAAGTCCCCTCCGCTGTTCTTGCCCGCCGCATATGAGCGGGTCGCGTGAGGGTTGACATTGAGTCAACATGCAAGCGCGCTATGGGTCGTTGGCGTGGTTTGTCCGGCCCGAGTTGCCCTGGAATATTCCTGGTTTTCACCCTATTTCAATGTTTTGGTGTGTCCAGAATTCTCGTCGGAATGACCTGTTGCAGACAGCAGCGGTGCGGATACATTCAGCCCCGGTCGAGGCGTTCCGGCGCAAGTTCTGACCCGGGACCGCGAAGTGCGGTCCTGCGCAAGGGCCAGTAATAGGGGAGTTAGGCATGGCTCAGGGCACCGTCAAGTGGTTCAACGCGGAGAAGGGCTACGGCTTCATCGCGGTCGACGGTGGTGCGGATGTGTTCGTCCACTACAGCGCCATCCAGATGGACGGGTACCGCACCCTTGAAGAGGGTCAGCGGGTCGAATTCGAGATCTCGCAGGGCCAGAAGGGTCCGCAGGCGGACATGGTCAAGCTCGCCGCCGGCTAGTCCGACCGCGATCGACCACCGACACGTACGCGGTCTCGCACAGTGGCCGCGCACGAGACACAACGGCACATGTACGAGGGGCCCACATCCTGGACACGGGATGCGGGCCCCTCGTGCGTGGCGGCTCCGGTGCCCTTGCGGTGCCCGGGTGTTCACCCCGGGTTGCCCGAAGCCGCTTGCACTCGGGGGGGTCGAGTGCTAATCATTGGCGTTAGCACTCTCCGGGTGAGAGTGCTACCTATACGAGGACCGGGTCAGTGAGGCCCACAGGGTCCGGCGGGAAGAAACCGCCGGGCACGCAGGCCGTCCGTCGCGGGCGCGGGCGCGGTCCGGGAGCAATCCACCGCTGTCCGGGAGGACCACTTCAGATGGCCAAGATCATTGCGTTCAACGAGGAGGCCCGGCGCGGTCTCGAGCGAGGCATGAACCAGCTCGCCGACGCCGTCAAGGTCACCCTTGGCCCCAAGGGTCGCAACGTCGTCCTTGAGAAGAAGTGGGGCGCCCCCACGATCACCAACGATGGTGTCTCCATCGCCAAGGAGATCGAGCTCGAGGACCCGTACGAGAAGATCGGCGCCGAGCTGGTCAAGGAAGTCGCCAAGAAGACGGACGACGTCGCCGGCGACGGTACGACCACCGCCACCGTCCTCGCCCAGGCGCTCGTCCGCGAGGGCCTGCGCAACGTGGCCGCCGGTGCGAACCCGATGGCCCTCAAGCGCGGTATCGAGAAGGCCGTCGAGGCCGTCTCCGCCGCCCTGCTGGCGCAGGCCAAGGATGTCGAGACCAAGGAGCAGATCGCTTCGACGGCCTCCATCTCCGCCGCCGACACCCAGATCGGCGAGCTCATCGCCGAGGCCATGGACAAGGTCGGCAAGGAAGGCGTCATCACGGTCGAGGAGTCGCAGACCTTCGGCCTGGAGCTCGAGCTCACCGAGGGCATGCGCTTCGACAAGGGCTACATCTCGGCGTACTTCGCCACCGACATGGAGCGCATGGAGTCGTCCCTCGACGACCCGTACATCCTGATCGTCAACTCGAAGATCGGCTCGGTCAAGGACCTGCTGCCGCTCCTCGAGAAGGTCATGCAGTCCGGCAAGCCGCTGCTGATCATCGCCGAGGACGTCGAGGGCGAGGCGCTCTCCACCCTCGTCGTCAACAAGATCCGCGGCACCTTCAAGTCCGTCGCCGTCAAGGCTCCGGGCTTCGGTGACCGTCGCAAGGCCATGCTCGGCGACATCGCCATCCTCACGGGCGGCACGGTCATCTCCGAGGAGGTCGGCCTCAAGCTCGAGAACGCCGGTCTCGACCTGCTCGGCCGCGCCCGCAAGGTCGTCATCACCAAGGACGAGACGACCATCGTCGACGGCTCCGGTGACAGCGACCAGGTCCAGGGTCGCGTCAACCAGATCCGCGCCGAGATCGAGAACTCCGACTCGGACTACGACCGCGAGAAGCTGCAGGAGCGCCTGGCGAAGCTCGCCGGCGGTGTTGCGGTCATCAAGGCCGGCGCCGCGACCGAGGTCGAGCTCAAGGAGCGCAAGCACCGCATCGAGGACGCCGTTCGCAACGCGAAGGCGGCCGTCGAAGAGGGCATCGTCGCCGGTGGCGGCGTGGCCCTGCTGCAGGCCTCCTCGGTCTTCGACAAGCTGGAGCTCACCGGCGACGAGGCGACCGGCGCCAACGCCGTCAAGCTCGCGCTGGAGGCCCCGCTCAAGCAGATC
Organism: Streptomyces sp. NPDC058401; assembly: GCF_042722885.1. Classification (NCBI taxonomy): domain Bacteria; kingdom Bacillati; phylum Actinomycetota; class Actinomycetes; order Kitasatosporales; family Streptomycetaceae; genus Streptomyces; species Streptomyces sp. NPDC058401. The sequence goes on along the minus strand of NZ_JBHXKA010000109.1, from coordinate 1,905 downwards.
GCCGTCAACGGTGGTCTCGAGGGTGGCGTCGTCGTCGAGAAGGTCCGCAACCTGCAGATCGGTTGGGGCCTGAACGCCGCGACCGGCGAGTACGTGGACATGATCGCGTCGGGCATCATCGACCCGGCGAAGGTCACCCGCTCTGCCCTGCAGAACGCGGCGTCCATCGCGGCCCTGTTCCTCACCACCGAGGCCGTCATCGCCGACAAGCCCGAGAAGGCCGGCGCGGCTGCCGGTGGCGGCATGCCGGGCGGCGACATGGACTTCTGATCCACCCCCGGGCTCCGGCCCGAAGGTAGATCAGCGGTTCGCATCACGCATTACGCATCACGTACCGAGGGCGGCACCCCTTCCTGGCGGAGGGGGTGCCGCCCTCGGGCGTTCACCGACCCTTGCCCAGGGCGCCGAGCACGCCCAGCAGGGATGCGAGCCCGACCGCGAGGAGGGCCGCGGTGCGCAGGCCCCAGGCGTGGAGGTCCGAGGCCCGCTCCGGCTGCACCTGGCCCCGCGGGTCGTAGACCAGCCGCAGCTGCTCGCCGGCCTTCGCGATCTCCTGTTCCCTGGTCAGCCGGGCGGGACCGCCGGGCGGGCAGTCGAGTTGGTGGTCGTACGCGGTGGTGCGGCTGAGGCGCTGGCCCTCGGGGCCGAAGGCGGAATCCGTCTCGACCCGGGAGGTCACCTCCCTGACCAGGCACGTGACCTCGACTCCGCGCTCGCGCAGCACCAGATCGTCCACGCCCATCAGGGCGATGAACACGCCGGCGACCGCGGGCAGCCCGGCCAGGACGGCGAGGGCCGAGCCCCGGCGCTCGCCCGCGGCGAAGTAGTGCAGGGCGAGGCCGGACAGGGGCACGAAGAGCCCGAAGAGGGCCACCCACGCGTCGCCCAGCCAACCGTCGCCCAGCCATCCGGTCGCTCCCGCCCAGGCGACCGCGAGCGCCGTCGCGGTGGCGAGGGCCGGCGCTGCGGCGGCGGCCAGGGCCCGTCCGGGCGAGCGCCACCATTCGTTCTCTACTGGATCCCTCGCGTCACCCGTCGCCATCCCCGCCCCCTTCGGTCCCCGTCTCCTGCTTCCGGTACGTACACGCCGGGGAGTGCCCGGATGGTTGAGCACGCATGCGCTGTCCTGGCCTCCGCGTGAGCTGATTGACTGCACGCATGAGTGACGTGAGCGATGTGTTCGTCAAGATCTGCGGGCTGCGGACCGCGTACGACGTCGAGGTCGCCGTGGCGGCCGGGGCCGATGCCGTCGGGTTCGTGTTCGCCCCCGGCAGCCCGCGTACGGTCGATGCCGCGACGGCTCGGGCGCTGGCCGCGGGGGTGCCGGCCGGGGTGCTCACGGTGGGGGTGTTCCGGGGGCAGTCCGTCGCCGAGGTGCGGCGGTTCGCCGAGGAGAGCGGTGTACGGGGCGTGCAGCTGCACGGCGAGGAGGGCCCGGAGGAGTTCGCGGCGCTGCGCGCCGAGGGGCGGACGCTGCTGCGGGCCACGGCGCGGCGGGTGGAGCGGTGCGGGGAGTACGGGGAGGACCTGCTGCTCCTCGACGCCCCGGACCCGGGCTCCGGCAAGCCGTGGAACTGGGGCTCGGCGGAGTTCGAAGCCCCTGCGGGGCGGTGGCTTCTGGCGGGCGGGCTGACTCCGGGCAATGTGGCGGAGGCGCTTGCGGTCACCGGTGCGTGGGGTGTGGACGTGTCCAGTGGTGTCGAGAGCGAGCGGGGGGTGAAGTCTCCGGACCTCATCCGCGCGTTTGTTGCGGCGGCGCGGGCGGTCGCCTGACGCTGCGGCACCGTTGCCGGGGGCGCTGCCCCCGGCGCCTCAAACGCCGGCGGGGCTGGGGTGTGCCGGCGTCGGCGTGGCTGCGTGGGGTGGGTCGGTGCCGGGGGCGGGGTGGGGTGTTGGCCTGGACTG
>NZ_JBHXKA010000108.1:0-28124 GCF_042722885.1 Streptomyces sp. NPDC058401 | reverse complement strand
TTTCTTTGACTAACCCATCCTTCTACACTATAAAAATATTTTTCATCTCCTCACGCGGGCCGGCGGCCCCGGGCAGGGGGCCCCCCCCGCCCACCCCCCCCCGGCGCCCGCCCCCGTTCGTACCGTGCCGCCGGGTCAGGAACCCGAGGCCGCCGCGTCGGCCGCCTGTGCCTTCAGCGCGCGCTCGACGCCCGCGCGGGACTCCGAGACCAGGCGGCGCAGGGCCGCGTTCGGCTCGGCCGAGGCCAGCCAGGCGTCGGTCTCCGCGAGGGTCTCCGCGGAGACCTGGAGGGACGGGTAGAGCCCGACCGCGATCTGCTGGGCGATCTCGTGGCTGCGGGTCTCCCAGACCTCCTTGACCGCCGCGAAGTACTTCGCCGTGTACGGGGCGAGGAGCTCGCGCTGGTCAATCTGGACGAAGCCCCCGATCACCGCCTCCTGCACCGCGTTCGGCAGCGAGTCGCCCTCGACGACCGAGGCCCACGCCTCCGCCTTGGCCTCCGCCGTCGGACGCGCGGCCCGCGCGGTGGCCGCGTGCCGCTCGCCCGCCGCCGTCTTGTCCCGCTCCAGCTCGGCCGCGATGGCCGGCTCGTCGGCGACGCCCGTGGCGACCAGCCGCTCCAGGAACGCCCAGCGCAGCTCGGTGTCCACGGCCAGGCCCTTGACCTCGGCCGAGCCGTCCAGCAGCGCCGCCAGGTACGTCAGCTGCTCCTCGGTGCGGGCCGTCGCCGCGAAGGCGCGGGCCCACGCCAGCTGGTGGTCGCTGCCCGGCTCGGCCGCGCGCAGGTGCTCCAGCGTGGCCTCCGTCCAGAGGGCCAGGCCCTGGTCGCGCCACGCCGGGTCGGCGTACAGCTCCACGGCCAGCTTGACCTGGCGGTGCAGCGACTGGACGACGCCGATGTCCGACTCCTTGCCGATGCCCGACAGGACGAGGGCGAGGTAGTCGCGGGTGGCCAGCTCGCCGTCGCGGGTCATGTCCCAGGCCGAGGCCCAGCACAGGGCGCGCGGCAGCGACTCGGTGAAGTCGCCCAGGTGCGCGGTGACGTTGGCGAGGGACACCTCGTCGAGGCGGACCTTGGCGTACGACAGGTCGTCGTCGTTCAGCAGGACCACGGCCGGACGGGTCCGGCCGGTCAGCTCCGGTACGGCCGTGAGGCCGCCGTCGATGTCCAGCTCGATCCGGTCGGTGCGCACCAGCTTGCCGTCGGCCAGGTCGTACAGGCCGACCGCGATGCGGTGCGGGCGCAGCACGGGCTCGCCCTTGGCGCCCGCCGGCAGGGCCGGGGCCTCCTGGCGGACGGCGAAGGCCGTGATCGCGCCGGAGACGTCCGTCTCGATCTCCGGGCGCAGGATGTTGATGCCGGCCGTCTCCAGCCACGCCTTCGACCAGGCGGTCAGATCGCGGCCGGAGGTCTCCTCCAGGGCGCCCAGCAGGTCCGACAGGCGGGTGTTCCCGAAGGCGTGCGCCTTGAAGTAGGCCTGCACGCCCTTGAAGAAGGCGTCCTGGCCGACGTAGGCCACGAGCTGCTTGAGGACGGAGGCGCCCTTGGCGTACGTGATGCCGTCGAAGTTGACCAGGACGTCGTCCAGGTCACGGATGTCGGCCATGATCGGGTGCGTGGAGGGCAGCTGGTCCTGCCGGTACGCCCAGGTCTTCATGGAGTTGGCGAAGGAGGTCCAGGCGTGCGGCCACTTCGAGCCCTCCGCGTACGCCTGGCAGGCGATGGAGGTGTAGGTGGCGAACGACTCGTTCAGCCACAGGTCGTTCCACCACTCCATGGTGACGAGGTCGCCGAACCACATGTGCGCGAGCTCGTGCAGGATGGTCTCGGCGCGCGTCTCGTAGGCCGCGTCCGTCACCTTCGAGCGGAAGACGTACTGGTCGCGGATGGTGACCGCGCCGGCGTTCTCCATCGCGCCCGCGTTGAACTCCGGCACGAAGAGCTGGTCGTACTTCGCGAAGGGGTAGTCGTAGGCGAACTTCTCCTGGAACCAGGTGAAGCCCTGCCGGGTCACGTCGAAGATCGCGTCGGCGTCGAGGAACTCGGCGAGCGAGGGCCGGCAGTAGATGCCGAGCGGGACGGACTGCCCGTCCGCGCCCTCGTAGGAGCTGTGCACCGCGTGGTACGGGCCGACGATCAGGGCCGTGATGTACGTGGAGATGCGCGGGGTGGGCTCGAAGCGCCAGACGTTGTCGGCCGGAGCAGCCGGCGTCGGGGAGTTCGAGATGACCGTCCAGCCCGCGGGAGCCGTCACGGTGAACCGGAACGTCGCCTTCAGGTCGGGCTGCTCGAAGCTCGCGAACACCCGGCGCGAGTCGGGGACCTCGAACTGGGTGTACAGGTACGCCTGCTCGTCGACCGGGTCGACGAAGCGGTGCAGACCCTCACCGGTGTTCGTGTAGGCGCAGTCGGCGACGACGCGGAGCTCGTTGGCCCCGGCGGCGAGGTGTGCCAGCGCGATCCGGGAATCCCGGAAGACGGAGGCGACGTCGAGGGACTTGCCGTTGAGGACGACCTCGTGGACGGCCGGAGCGACCAGGTCGATGAAGGTCTCGGCGCCGGCCTCGGCGGACTCGAAGCGCACGGTGGTCACGGAGGGGTAGGTGCCACCCTCCTGCGCGCCGCTGAGATCGAGCTCGATCTCGTACGAGTCGACAGTGAGCAGCTTTGCGCGCTGCTGAGCCTCTTCACGGGTCAGATTCGTGCCTGGCACGCGGTCATCTCCTTCGATGGTGACGTTGCCGCCCATCCTTTCACGGCAGACCTTCACCACGCCGGGCCGCGTGAACGCGAGGGCGGAAACCTGCCGGACAGCGGCGGGCTGCGGCGCGAGGCTGGTGGGCATGACCATCAGGTACCGGGCGAGGCCCATCGAGGAGGCGGCGCTCAAGGAGCTCCGCGTACGTGACGACGCGGGGCGGGAGTGCGCCCCGTACGCCGACCGCGAGGGTGGTGCGCCGCTGAGGTGCTGCCTGCGGCCGAGCGTGGCCGGAGAGCGCATCGCGCTCGTCTCCTACGCACCGCTGCGGCGCTGGGCCGCCGTTACGGGCGCCGATCCGGGGGCGTACGACGAGCAGGGGCCCGTCTTCGTCCATACCGAGGACTGCGGCGGGCCGACCGGCGGCCGGGGGTACCCCTTCGCCCGGGCGGGCGCGCAGCGCACCGCGCGGCGGTACAGCTCCCGCGGGCACATCCTCGGCGGGCGGGTGCTCGACCTCGGAGACGACCCCGACCGTGTGGTCGGGCGCGCCCTCGACGAGGCGTTCGCCGACCCCGACGTGGCCCTCGTGCAGATCCGGGCCGCCGAGTTCGGCTGCTTCCACTACGAGGTGCGCCGGCCCTGACCCGGGAAGGGGGCGGCACCGTCGCGGTGCCGCCCCCTCACACGTGCCCGACAGGCGTCAGCCCTGGCGCAGCTCCTCCGCGACCAGCTCCGCGATCTGGACCGCGTTCAGCGCGGCGCCCTTGCGGAGGTTGTCGTTCGAGAGGAACAGCGCGAGGCCGTTCTCGGTGGTCTCGTCGACGCGGATGCGGCCCACGTACGAGGCGTCCTTGCCGGCGGCCTGCAGCGGGGTCGGGATCTCCGAGAGCTCGACGCCCGGGGCGTCCCGCAGCAGCTCGTAGGCGCGCTCGACGCTCAGCGGGCGGGTGAAGCGGACGTTGACCTGGAGGGAGTGGCCGGCGAAGACCGGTACGCGCACGCAGGTGCCCGAGACCTTGAGCTCCGGGATCTCCAGGATCTTGCGGGACTCGTTGCGGAGCTTCTGCTCCTCGTCGGTCTCGAAGGAGCCGTCGTCGACGATCGATCCCGCGAGCGGGATCACGTTGTAGGCGATCGGACGCTTGTAGACGGCGGGCTCGGGGAACTCCACCGCGTCGCCGTCGAAGGTCAGCTGGTCGGCGGCCTCGGAGACCGCGCAGGCCTGGCCCTTGAGCTCGGCGACGCCCGCCAGGCCCGAGCCGGACACGGCCTGGTAGGTGGTGGCGATCAGCGCGGTCAGACCGGCCTCGTCGTGCAGGGGGCGCAGCACCGGCATCGCGGCCATGGTGGTGCAGTTCGGGTTCGCGATGATGCCCTTGGGGCGGTCCTTGATCGCGTGCGGGTTGACCTCGGAGACGACGAGGGGGACCTCGGGGTCGCGGCGCCAGGCGGAGGAGTTGTCGATCACGACGGCGCCCTGCGAGGCGACCTTCTCGGCGAGGGCCTTGGAGGTGGCGCCGCCGGCGGAGAAGAGCACGATGTCCAGGCCGGTGTAGTCGGCCGTTGAGGCGTCCTCGATGGTGATCTCGCGGCCCCCCCATTCGAGGGTGGAGCCGGCCGAGCGGGCCGAGGCGAACAGCCGCAGCTCGTCCACCGGGAACTTGCGCTCGGCGAGGATGCCGCGCATGACTCCGCCGACCTGTCCGGTGGCTCCGACGATTCCGACCCTCACGGTGACTCCTCTTGGTACGTACGACGCGGGCGCGCGTGAAGCCATCATGCGTTCGACCCCACGAGCCTTGTCCAATCCATTGTCCGAGGAGCGGACGGTGTTCTGCGTGTGAACCCCGGTGACAACTCCGTGGCGGCCGTGTTGCACCGCCGCGCGGCGGGTGTTTGGCCTGGTCGGAGCCGGTTACGGTCCCGTTTGTCGCGTCCGCAATCCGGACGCCCGTTCCGCACTTCGAACTCGGGGAGAAACACCGTGCGCGCCATCCGCCACCGCCGCCGGTCCATACCGGCGCTCGCCGCCCTCGCGGCCGCCGCCGTCGCCGCACCCGTCCTGCTCGCCGCCACTCCGGCCGCCGCCCACCCGCGCGAGGGCCGCCTCGCCCGGGAGCTGGTGGAGGAGGTCACCGCCCGCGGTGCCTACCGCCACCTGGCGAAGTTCCAGAAGATCGCCGACGCCAACGGCGGCAACCGCGCCGCCGGCACGCCCGGCCACGCGGCCTCCGCCGCCTACGTCCACGACACGCTGAAGAAGGCCGGGTACGAGGTCTCGTACCAGGACTTCGACATCTACGACGCGCACACGAAGACGGAGAAGACCACCGTCCTGAGCGGCGCGGAGCCCCGCGAGCTGGCCACCGCCGCCTTCACCTTCACCCAGTCCACCCCGGCCGGCGGCCTGACCGCCCCGCTGGCCCTCGCCCGGGTCGACGAGAGCCCCGGCTGCACCGCCGACGACTACGCGGCCGGCGCCTTCACCGGGAAGATCGCCCTGGTCAAGCGCGGCACCTGCACCTTCGTGGAGAAGCAGCGGGCCGCCGCCGAGGCGGGCGCCCTCGGCGTGATCGTCTACAACCACAGCGGGACCACCCCGGTCCGCGGCTCCTTCTCCTCGCCCGCCGAGGGGATCATCCCCAGCGCCGGCATCACCCTCGCCGACGGTGAGGCGCTGGCCGCGGCCGCGGCGAAGGGCGAGGTGAGCGTGCGGCTGGAGCTGGACCAGGAGCACCTGAAGAAGACCACGCGCAACGTGATCGCCGAGACCCGCGGCGGCCGCGCCGACCGCGTGGTCGCCGTCGGCTCCCACCTGGACTCGGTCCCCGAGGGCCCGGGCATCAACGACAACGGCTCGGGCTCGGCCGGCCTGCTGGAGGTGGCCCTCAAGCTCGCGGACGAGGGCGCCAACAAGAAGGGCAAGGGCAAGCAGACCGCCAACAAGGTCCGCTTCGCCTGGTGGTCGGCGGAGGAGCTGGGCCTGCTGGGCTCCGAGCACTACGTGGCGCAGCTGTCCGAGCAGCAGAAGAAGAACATCGCGCTCTACCTGAACTTCGACATGATCGCCTCGCCGAACCCCGCCCAGTTCGTCTACGACGGCGACGACTCGGACAAGGTGGGCGAGGGCGCCGGACCGGCCGGCTCGGCGCAGATCGAGGCGCTGATCAACGGGTTCCTCGACAAGAAGGCCAAGCCGCACGAGGGCAGCGACTTCGACGGCCGCTCCGACTACGGCCCCTTCATCGCGAACGGCATCCCGGCCGGCGGCACCTTCACCGGGGCGGAGGGCATCAAGACCCCGGACCAGGCCAAGCGGTACGGCGGCACGGCCGGGGCCCCGTACGACCCGAACTACCACGGGGCGGGGGACACCCTGAAGAACATCGACCTGAAGGCCTTCGACACCAACCTGGACGTGATCGCCCACGCGGTGGGCACGTACGCACAGGACCTGAGCTCGCTGGGGAAGTAGCCCGCGCCCGAGGGGGAAGCCGGCGGGGAAGCCGGCAGGGGAGGGACGGGGAAAACAGGCGGGGGCGGTGCTCTGACGAGCACCGCCCCCGCTGTGTTCAGGCCGCTACCGGGTTACGGGAGGACCTTCTCGATCTGCACGCTGCCGGTGCCGGCGGCGGTGCCGCGGGCGTTGAGCAGCTTGACCTCGCCGAAGAACTGGCGGCCTTCCGGAGCCGCGCTGTTGACCAGCACGTTCGCGGAGACGGTCGCCGAGGCGCCGTTGGCGAGGTTGACCGCGGCGGCCTCGTCGACCTGGACGGTGCCCAGGGCGGCCGAGTAGTAGACGTCGCGGTAGTCGTACGTGGTGGAGCCGGACGGGATCGCGTAGCCGAACACCTCGATGGTGTAGGTGCCCGCGGCCGGGTTGACGAGGCTCACGGCCTCCTCGGAGTCGCCGTCGGCGGAGGTGCCGACCTTGACGCCGTCCTTGTACACGTCCAGGTCGAGGTCGGCGGCGGTGTCGGACACCTTGCCGATCGCGATGTCGAGGCGGGAGACGCCCTCGCCGATCGTGACCTCGGTGGTGTGGGTCTCACCGGCGGCGATGGTCGGCTTGGCGACCTTCGCGGAGCCGAGCGCACCACCCTGGAGCTTGCCGCCGGAGATGGCGGCCCCGTCGTTCTTGACGGTCCACTGGACCGGCGCCGGGGTGCCCTGCTTGACCTCGGGCAGGACCTTGACCGCGGGGTCGAAGGCCGCGCCGAGCACGGAGACGTCCAGCTTGAACGGGTTGTCGAGCAGCGGCGACGTACGGCGCGACTCGACCTCGATCTCCCAGACGCCCGGCTGCGGGTTCGGGTACGAACGCAGGTCGGGGCGGCACTGGTTGGCCGGGTTGTCGTAGTTCGGGTAGCACTGGGTCGTCGCGCTGTCCTCGACGCCCACACCGTACGGGTGGATCGAGATGAAGCGCGTCTGGCTGCCCGGCTTCAGACCGCCGAGGGCGACCTCAAGGGTCTTCGCGCCCGCCGGAACGGTCACGAAGTACGACTTGTGGCTGTTGCGCTGCACGGACGAGGTGTCCGAGTAGCGATACGCGGGCTTCGCCAGCGGGGTCGAGACGACGACCGTGGAGAGGATCTGCTTGTCGATGCCCTCGGTGAAGGGGTCGTCGAGCTGCAGGATGCCGCTGTGGACGCCGGCCGTCTTGGCCTTGGCCTCGACCTTGATGGTGACGGGCTTGTTCAGCGGCAGGGTGACGTAGTCGTAGCCACCGATGACCTTGAACGTGCCGTCGTCGTTGCGCCAGCTCAGCTGGTGCGGGGTGCCGTACTTGACGCCCGTGGTGCGGGTGACGACGACGTCGTAGACCTTCTTCTGGCCGACCTTCAGGCCGCCCTCGCGGTCGTAGACGCCGGTGCCGAAGCCCGGGGTCTTCAGGAACTGGTCGATCGCGGTGTCGACCGGGGCCTTGACCGTGAACTCGTTGGCCTTCGCGCCGCGCTGGATGGACTCCCACGCGCCGGGGATGTTGATCAGGCCCGCGCCCTGGGCGTGCGCCGGAACGTCATCGATCTTCTTCGCGCTGCTGGTGAGCGCGATGCGCAGGGCCGCCGGGGTGAGGGCGATCTTCTGCTGCTTGGCGGCCGAGATCAGCAGGGCGCTGGCGCCCGCCGCCTGCGGCGAGGACATCGAGGTGCCCTGGAGCATGCCGTAACCGGCCGGCAGGGTGTAGCCGGCCTCCTTCACCGGTGCACCGGGCAGCCAGGTCTGGATGGTGTTGATCGACGCGCCGGGGGCGGTGATCGTCGGCGTGAACCCGCCGTCCTCGCGCGGACCGCGGGAGGAGAAGGGGAACATGTTGTACTTCTTGGTCACGCCGGAGCCGTAGTTGGCCGCCCAGGTCTCCTTGGAGACCGCCGCACCCACGGAGATGACCTTGTCCGCGAGACCGGGGTCGCCGATGGTGTTGATGCCGGGGCCCTCGTTGCCCGCCGAGATGACGAGCTGGACACCGTAGGTGTCGATGAGGTTCTTGTAGAGCTCGGCGCGCGCGTTGTTGCCGTCGTTCAGGGCCGGCAGGCCGCCGATCGACATGTTGACGATGTCCACGCCGCGGTTGACGACGAGGTCGATCATGCCCTCGGTCAGCGCGATGTTGGTGCAGCCGCCGGACCAGGAGCAGGCGCGCGAGGAGACGATCTTCGCGCCGGGCGCCTCGCCGTTCATCGCGCCGCCGAACAGGCCGTTCGCGGCGGTGATGCCCGCGACGTGCGTGCCGTGCTCGGACTCGATGATGCCGACGTTGACGAAGTCGGCCTTCTTGCCGATCCAGTCACCGCCCAGCGGGTCCATCGGGACGTCCTTGCGGATCTCGATCACGAACGGGATGCGCTCGGCGACCTCGGTCGCCGGGTTGTCCGTGCCGAAGTAGCCGATCTGGTAGCCGTCCTTGTACGGCTTCATCGGCTCGTTGTTCGTGAAGTCGTTGTCCTGGTCGGTGTCGACGCGGACGGTCCCGGCGACCGGGTCGTAGAGCAGGCCGAACCGGTCGGTGGTGTCCCCGTCCCGGTTGACGTCGCCCGCCATGTCACCGGTCGCGGTGATCGACTCGGTGAAACGGCTCCACTGGAACGAGCCCTCCGGAGCCTTCCAGCTGCCGCCGCCCGCGGTGAAGGTGCCACCGGTGACCGGGGTGATCTGGGCCCGCCAGGTGGCGTCGGCGTCGGCGAGCGGGTCGGTCGCGGTGACCCAGTCGACGATCTTGCGCTCGCCGGTGGTGGTCTTCTGGAGCGCGGGGTGACCGAGGTCGACACCCGAGTCCAGGACACCGATGGTCACGCCGCGGCCGTCGGCCTTCGGGTTCTTCTTGAGGAAGTCCAGCGCACCCGTCTCGAAGGACGGGTTGTACGGGTTCTTCGCCGGGGTGTTCTTGTTCGGCCCGGGGTACGTCTCGGCGGTCTTCTTCGCCGTCCCGGTCTCGCGGCCCGCGTCCGGACGGGGGTCCGGCAGCTGGATCTCGTGCCGCAGGTCGATGCCGTGCACGGCGGACAGCTTGGCGGCCGCCTTCAGCGCGGCCTCCGCCTTGTCGGTCGGCAGGGTGGCCCGCACGTAGCCGAGCTTGTCGTACGTCTGGCCCACCGAGGCGCCCTGGACGTCGTCGAGCTGCTTGGCCACCTGCTGGGTCTCGCCGGGGGCGGTCGCGACCATGACCGTGACGGTCTTCTCGCCCTTGGTCTTGGCTTCCTGGAGCAGTTCGGCGTCGGCCGAGCCGAGCTTCTCCTCGGCCGACTTCACCGCAGGGTTGGGCGCGGGGGTATTCGAGCCGGTCGCCGCGAAGACGGGCATGGCGCCGGTGGCCGCGAGGGCGGCCACCAGGCCGGCCGCGGCCGCGACGCGCGCGGCGCGTCGGGCCCCGGGTATGGAGCTGGGGGAGTCGAGGGTCATCAGCATCCCTGGCTAAGTGAAAGGTACGGTCCGGATTTCGGTGCCGGATGACCGGTCAGCCTCGCGTAAGTGACAGCTCTTTGGGGAGAGTTGTCACGGACCGATACCTACCGTGGCGGACTCCCGCCAGCTCGGGGCATACGCCAGAAGGCTCGTACCGGACCGTACCGGTGCGAACCTTCGGGGTGGAACATGGATTTGTAGACTTCCCGACCGTGCGTCAGGGGCGGGGCGGGCCCCGGTCTCAGATCAGGTGTGACAACTTCCGTGCGTTCAGCGCTCGCGCGTGCGCGCGTAGTGGCGGGATGCTTTCGCCCGGTTTCCGCAGGCCGACATCGAGCACCAGCGGCGGGTGCCGTTGCGCGAGATGTCGTGGAAGCGCAGCACGCAGGTCTCCGAGGCGCATTTGCGGATCCGGCCCGGGTCGGAGCCCAGCAGCTCCAGGTAGTCGCGGGCGGCCGTCCAGGCCGGACCCCAGGTCGGGTCGTCGAACTCCGTGCGCTCGCCGGGCCCTTCGGCGGTCAGGGTCGCCCGGATCCGCCCGTGTTCCAGGACGGCGTCGACCAGGGCGCGGGCGCTCTCGTCGGCCGGGTCCGCGACCGCGCGGGCCAGCGACTCGCGGGCGGTGAGCAGGTGGACCAGGGTCGCGGCGTCGGCGCGGAAGCGGCCGGCCAGGCCGGTGCTCTCCAGCCAGACCGCGAGCCCTTCGACGCGGGTGAGGCCGAAGGCCCCGGCGAAGAGGTCGACGGGTTCGCCGTCCTGGACCCATCGGGTGTTCAGCAGGTCCAGGGCCACCGGTTCCCCGGTCAGGGGTCGTGGATCCGCCGTCTTGTCCGCCGCCGTCATATCTGTCCGCCTCCTCGTGGCACTAACCCCTCAAGGGTACGTGAGCGGTTGACTCCTCAGGCTCTAACCTTTAATCTCGATTTAGAAGGTTAGAAATTTGGATAGTTTCCGGGGAAGGAACCGTTGTGACGACCGTCATCAGCAAGCTGCGCACCGGCCACGTGGGCCTGAACGTCACGGATCTCGACCGGTCGCTCGTCTTCTACCGGGACGGCCTCGGCTTCGAGCTGCTCGGCGAGGGCAAGGAAGAGGAACGGCGCTTCGCCTTCCTCGGCCAGGACGGCGAGCTCGTGCTCACCCTGTGGCAGCAGGCGGAGGGGGCCTACGCACCCGCCGCGGCCGGACTGCATCACCTCGCGCTCTCCGCGGACGCCATCGAGGAGGTCCGGGCGTACGAGGAGCGGCTGCGCGCCCTGGGCGTCGACTTCGCCTACGAGGGGATCGTCGCCCACGGCGAAGGGGCGGCCTCCGGCGGGATCTTCTTCCACGACCCCGACGGGACCCGTCTGGAGATCTCCGTGCCGAGCGGCGCCGAAGGCGCCGAGGCTCCCACCACAGGGGCCCCGACCTGCGGGTTCTTCTAATGTCCGGGTACCACTGGGGCTCGCTGGCCGTCCAGGAGCGGGTGGGTGTCCGCGAGCACGCCGTGCACGTCGGGCAGTCCATCACCCCGCACATCAAGGAGGTGGCGGCGGCCTTCCTGGGGCTGCAGCCGCACCTGGTCGTCGGCGCGGCCGATCCGGAAGGCCTGTTCTGGGCCTCACTGCTGACCGGGGCCCCCGGTTTCGTACGGGCCACCGGGCCGGACCGGATCGCGGTCAAGGGCGGGATCCCCGGGGGCGACCCGCTCACCGAGGCACTGGCCACCGCCGGCACCCGGGTCGGGACCATCTCCCTCGACCCGCGCACCCGGCGCCGGATGCGGCTGGGCGGAACCCTGGAGGTGACCCCCGGCGGCTTCGCGCTGACGGCCGAACGGGTCTTCGCCAACTGCCCCAAGTACCTCCAGAAGCGGCAGCCTGTCCAGCTCGCCGCCGAAGGAGCCGGTGTCGTGCGGCGCGGGGACGCGCTCACCCCCGACCAGGAACGGGCCGTCCGCGCCGCCGACACCTTCTTCGTGGCCACCTCCGCGGGGGCGGACGGGGCCGACGCGAGCCACCGGGGCGGAATGCCGGGCTTCGTCGAGGTGCTGTCCCCGACCGAACTGGCCTGGCCGGACTACGCGGGCAACGCCATGTTCCTCACCCTGGGGAACCTGCTGGCGGACCCGCGGGCCGGGCTGCTGTTCCCCGACTGGGAGAGCGGGGCGCTGCTCCAGCTCAGCGGGCGGGCGGAACCCGAGTTCGGGGCGGGCGGGGACCGGCGGGTCCGCTTCCGGATCGAATCGGTGGTGGAGAGCGTGCACCCGGGGCGGCTGCTGTGGAGCACCCCGGAGTACTCGCCGGCCAATCCGGCGCTGCCCGCGCCGCCTTGGCAGCCTGCGGGGTAGGGGCTGCGGCAGCCGGGGCTGCGGCGGTCGGGCCCTCACCGGGGCAGGACGACGAGGTAGGCGGCGGGCTCGCGGTCGGCGGACGCCGTCAGGGCGGTCCGTACGACCGCCGCCTGCTGCTCGGGCCAGTCGCGGAGCTTGCGCGGGGTGATGTGCAGGACGGTCACCCCGCACCGCTCCAGGGTCTCCCGCTTGCGGACCGACTCCGACCACGCCTCGTCCTCGCCCTGGCGCGGGGCCCGGGTGTCGATCTCCACGGCCACCGCCTGCTCCGGCCAGTACGCGTCGACCCCGCCCAGGTGCGGGCCGCCGGGCAGCCGCAGGTCCACGTTCCAGACGGGCTCGGGGAGTTCGAAGCCCCGTACGAGCTGGTACAGCCGGTCCTCGGCGATGGCCCGGCCCTCGGCGAGCAGCGATTCGACGGCGTCCACCACGTGCGGGCGGTTCAGCAGCCGGGCCACCGTCAGCTCCCGCACCACGGCGGCCGGTTCGCAGTGCCCGGCGCGGACGGCTTCGCTGAGCAGGCGGCGGACCGTACCGGCGTCGGAGAGCTGGGCGACGGCGTCGGCGACGGCGCGGGCCACGGGGGCGACGGGCAGCCCGGTGACCTCCACCGGCCGGGGCGGGGTGTGCGTGCGGACGATGCGGACCTGTCCGGCGGAGCGCAGCCGGCGGGTGTTCGGGACGAGCACGTCGATCTGGGGGAGGCCGAGCAGAGCGGGGGCGGAGGAGAACCGGTACAGGGCGAGCGCGGCCAGCCCGGTGATCATGACCTCGTCCCCGCGGCGCCCCGCGTACAGCAGCGCCGCGTGCAGCCGCTCCTCGCTCGTCGCGGTCCCGGAGTGGAGCAGGAACACCCCCGGCAGGATCTGCTGCCAGGACCGCTCGGCGGCGTCGGAGGCGGAGACCCCGTGCTCACGGAGCTGGGCCAGCGACAGCACGCGGGGGCGGTTGTCGGTGAGGTGGGCGAGGGGGAGGGGTGCGTTGTGGTTCATGACGCAGAGATTCCCTCAGGCCATGGCCTCGCTAACCCCTGTTACACATCCGTCGGCAAACCGGGACAAGCCGGGGCTAAAGTACGGGCGTTCGACTGCCGAAGGGCTGGTCTGCGCACGACCGCCGGCGGGCTGGAAAATCCAGCCTCGCCGGCGTTTGAGGCGCGGGTCTGGGCGGAGCCCAGGGAACGGTGGAAGGGCGGGTAGGGGAATGCCCCGAAGGGTCAGCCCGCCGCCACGTCGCAGGCCTGCGCCCGCAGCGCCCGGGCCAGGTCGTCACGCGACTCCAGCACCAGCCGCCGCAGCGCCGGCGCAGCCGACTCGTGCGCCGACAGCCACACATCCGTAGCGTCCAGCGTCCCCTGCGAGTCCTGCAGCGACGGGTACAGCCCCCGCACCACGTCCATGCCGATCTGGATCGACCGGTCGGCCCAGATCCGCTCGATGACGTCGAAGTAGGGCCCGGTGTACGGCGCGAGCAACCCCCGCTGCGAAGACTGCTGCATCCCCGCGATCGTCGCCTCGACCAGCGCGTTCGACAGCGTGTCCGATTCGACCACCGCGACCCACGCCTGGTCCTTGACCGCCGCGGACGGCCGCGCCGCCAGGCACCGGACCTGGTGCCGCTTGCCCGACGCCGTGTCGTCCCGCGCCAGTTCCGCCGCGAGGACCTCCTCGCCGATCGCCCCGTGCGCGGCCAGCGGCAGCAGGAAGTCCCAGCGCAGCTCCTGGTCCACCTCCAGCCCGTCGATCCGCGCCGATCCCTCCAGCAGCCCCAGCAGCAGCTGGAAGTCGCCCTCGGTCGCCGCACCCGCCGCGAAGAAGCGGGCCCAGGTGAGCTGGTGCTCGGAGCCCGGCTCCGCGAACCGCAGTTCCTGCAGCGCGCACGCCGCCAGCAGCTTGCCGCCCTGCTCCCGCCAGTCGGGCGCCGCGTAGCGGCTGACCGCGGTCTGGGCCTGCGCGTGCAGCATCTGGAGCACGCCGACGTCGGTCTCCCGGCCCGCGTGGGCCAGTAGGAGCGAGACGAAGTCCCGCGCCGGCATCAGCCCGTCACGGGTCAGGTTCCACAGCGCCGACCAGCACAGTGCGCGGCTCAGCGGGTCCGTCACCGAGCCCAGGTGCGAGCGCAGCGTGGCCAGGGAGGCCTCGTCGAAGCGGATCTTGCAGTAGGTGAGGTCCTCGTCGTTGACGAGCACCAGGGCCGGCTTCTCCTGCCCGGCCAGCTCGCCGACGACGGTCCGCGCCCCCGCGACGTCCGCCTCGGCCTGCGCGTAGCGCACCAGCGCGCCGTCCGGGTCGATCCGGTACAGGCCCACCGCGACCCGGTGCGGGCGCAGCTCTTCGCCGTCCTGGACCACTGCGAGCTCGGTCACCCGGCCGCCCGCGTCGCAGGTCACCACCGGGGTGAGCGCGTTCACTCCGGCCGTCTGCAGCCAGGCGCGCGACCACTCGGCCATGTCCCGCCCGGACACCTCCGCGAGCACCGACAGCAGGTCGTCCAGGGTGGTGTTCCCGTAGGCGTTCGCCTTGAAGTAGCGCCGTGCGCCCTCCAGGAAGGCGTCCCGGCCCACGTACGCCACGAGCTGCTTGAGCACCGCCGCGCCCTTGGCGTAGGTGATGCCGTCGAAGTTCAGCTTCGCGTCCTCCAGGTCACGGATGTCGGCCGTGATCGGGTGCGTGGACGGCAGCTGGTCGGCCCGGTAGGCCCATGCCTTGCGGCTGTTGGCGAAGGTGACCCAGGCCTGGTCGAAGCGGGTGGCCTCGACGAGCGCGAAGGAGCCCATGAAGTCCGCGAAGGACTCCTTCAGCCACAGGTCGTCCCACCACTTCATGGTGACCAGGTCGCCGAACCACATGTGCGCCATCTCGTGCAGGATCGTGTTCGCGCGCCGCTCGTAGGAGGCCTGGGTGACCTTCCCGCGGAAGATGTACTCCTCGCGGAAGGTCACCATCCCCGGGTTCTCCATGGCGCCGAGGTTGTACTCCGGCACGAAGGCCTGGTCGTACTTCCCGAAGGGGTACGGGTAGTCGAAGATCTCGTGGAAGAGGTCGAAGCCCTGCTTCGTGACGAGGAACACCTCGTCCGCGTCGAAGTGCTTGGCCAGCCCCTTGCGGCAGATCGCGCCGAGCGGGATCGTCAGGTCCCCGCGCGTGTAGGAGTCCGTGACGTAGTGGTACGGCCCCGCGACCACGCACGTGATGTACGTGGAGATCGGCGCGGTCTCGGCGAAGCGCCGGGTGTCGCCCTCGCGGGACTCCTCGGCGCCGTTGCTCCAGACCTGCCAGCCCTCGGGCGCGGTCACCTCGAAGCGGTACGGGGCCTTGAGGTCGGGCTGCTCGAAGTTCGCGTACACCCGCCGGGCGTCGGCCGGCTCGTACTGGGTGTAGAGGTAGACCTCGCCGTCCTCCGGGTCCACGAAGCGGTGCATGCCCTCGCCGGTCCGGCTGTACGCGCAGTCGGCGTCGACCACGAGCACGTTCTCGGAGGCCAGGTCGTCCAGGGCGATCCGCGCGCCGTCGAAGACGACGGCCGGGTCCAGCTCGCGCCCGTTGAGGGTCACGCCGTTCACCCGGGGCGCGATGAGGTCCGCGAAGCTCGCGGCTCCCGGAGCGGCGGCCCGGAAGCGGACGGTGGTCACCGACCGGAACGTCCTGGGGCCGTCGGCCGGTTCGGCCTCGTCCACCGCGGACCTCAGGTCGAGGACCACCTCGTACCCGTCGACGGACAGCAGCTCGGCCCGCTCGCGGGCCTCGTCACGGGACAGATTCTCTCCGGGCACGTGCACTCCTTCGTGCGTGATCGCGATACCTGACCGAATCCTCCCACGGGGGAATGCGTGTGCGGCCGGAGCGGTTGGGCAGGGAGGAACGTTCCGATCTGAGGAGAGACATGGCTGACACCCAGGTGCGCGAGAAGACCGCCGTCGACTTCTGGTTCGACCCGCTCTGCCCCTGGGCCTGGATGACCTCCCGCTGGATGCTGGAGGTCGAGAAGGTCCGTGACGTAGAGGTGCGCTGGCACGTGATGAGCCTCGCCGTCCTGAACGAGAACAAGCTCGACGAACTGCCCGAGGTCTACCGCGACCTGCTCGGCCCCAAGGGCTGGGCCCCCGTCCGCGTGGTCGTCGCCGCCCAGCAGAAGTTCGGCGACGAGGTCACCGGCAAGCTCTACACCGCGCTCGGCACCCGCTTCCACAACGAGGGCACGGGCCCGACCCGCGAGGCCATCGCGGAGGCGCTCGCCGAGGTGGGCCTGCCCGCCGAGCTCATCCACTTCGCCGACTCCGACGAGTACGACGAGGTCCTGCGCGACTCCCACAACGACGGCATCAACCGCGTCGGCCAGGAGGTCGGCACCCCGGTCATCTCCGTGCCCGGCGCCGACGGCGAAGAGGTCGCCTTCTTCGGCCCGGTCGTCACCCCCGCCCCGCGCGGCGAGGCCGCGGCCCGCCTCTGGGACGGCACCCTGCTCGTCGCCTCCACCCCCGGCTTCTACGAGATCAAGCGCACCCGCACGCAGGGCCCGATCTTCGACTAGTCCGTGGTCTAGTCCGTGGTCCGCCCGGTCCCTGCTCGACTAGCAGGGGTCCGGTTCCTCCCTTAACGTCCCCCTATGGGGACTAGCCCGACGCGGGAGGAACCGCTCGGCCGCAGCGGCGGCCGGGCCGAGCCCGCGATACCGAACGACAACGCCGCGCACGCCAGCCTGCCCGCACGCCCCCGAGACCGGGTGCTGCGGGCAGCCTGCGTTGCGGTGCCCCCGCTGTGGACGGCCCTCGGGGTCCGCCAGGCCGCCGGCACCCTGCGCCACTACCTCCGGGGCACGGGCCGCCCGTACCGGGTCGACGCGCGGGCGCTGCTCGCCGTGCCGGCCGTACGGGAGGACGTGGCCCGGCGCCTGGCCGAGTGGCGCCGGGCGGCGCGGGCGCTCGGCGAGCCCGGCGCGTACGCGGCCGACAGCGGCTGGCGCGGGGTGCTGATCACCCGGCGCGCCCGCGACGGGGGCAGCGCGGACTGGTGGCTGGCCCTGCGCGGGGCCCAGTACCGGATCAGCGGCACGGTACGGGTCCACGAGGACGGCTCCGTGGTGAGCGACTACCGCTTCCAGGTGCACAAGAGCTGGAACTTCGATCGGGGGGAGTCCGAGTTCGGCATCCCCTTCACCCCGTTCGCGCGGCTCCACGAGACCGGGCTGGCGCGGGAGTTCACGGTGGTCGGCGAGGTGGACGGGCTGGTGGACGCCACGGGGGACGCCCCGGTAAACGCAGAGGACCCCCGCGAGTCATGTCCTCGCGGGGGCCTTCTGGTGGACACGCCCGCAGGTGAAGGTTGAGAAGACGATCACGAGGCGGACGGGCTGGTGGCGGCTGATCAGCCCTTGGCGGGGATCAGCAGCGGGGTGTTCGCCTTGGCGTCGGCGTAGCGCTTGGCCACGTCCTGCCAGTTGACGACGTTCCACATCGCCTCGATGAAGTCCACCTTCTGGTTCTTGTACTGAAGGTAGAAGGCGTGCTCCCAGGCGTCGAACACGAGGACCGGGGTGCTGGCGATGCCGACGTTGCCCTGGTGGTCGTAGATCTGCTCGACGATCAGGCGGCCGCTGACGGGCTCGTACGCGAGCACGCCCCAGCCGGAGCCCTGGGTCGCGGAGGACGCGAAGGTCAGCTGCTTGCGGAACTTCGCGAAGGAGCCGAAGGACTCGGTGATCGCGTCGGCCAGGTCGCCCAGGCCGTCGGCGGCGGTGGGCTCGCCGCCGCCCTCGCCGGTCTTCGGGCTGGCCATGTTGTGCCAGTAGATGCTGTGCAGGATGTGGCCGGAGAGGTGGAAGGCCAGGTTCTTCTCCAGGCCGTTCAGCGCGCCCCAGTTCTCCTTCTCGCGCGCCTCCTCCAGCTGCTCCAGCGTGTTGTTGGCGCCCGTGACGTAGGCCGCGTGGTGCTTGTCGTGGTGCAGCTCGATGATCTGCGGGTTGATCACGGGCTCGAGAGCCGCGTAGTCGTAAGGAAGCTCAGGAAGCGTGTAGATGGCCATGCGTGTTATCCGGTCCCCTCGGCGTGCCAACTGCTTATTGCAATCAATGCGCAACTGCACGCTAGCAGTATCTATTCCTCGATTCTCATAAGGGTCACCTCACTTGTGGGGAGCTCCGGAACGCGGAAGGCCGGGCCCATGCGATGGCAAGGGGCCGGCCTCCCGGGGGGGTTACGGCGGGGGTTTAGCGGCTTGGCGCCCAGACCGCCCGCGCGGGAGTTGGTATCCCGGGGCGGGGAGGGGCCCGCGGAGTCCGCCGGTGAAGACGAGCTGGATGCGGGTGTCGTCGCCCATGGCCATCAGGACCAGCACCCCGGCGAGTCCGGCCAGCGCGACCCAGGTCAGATAGGGGAAGCCCCACATCTTCACGACCAGCTTCTCGGGCGCCTCGCGCTCCATGCGGCGCCGCAGCACGAACTGCGAGACGGCGATGAAGCCCCAGACGACGAGGATGACGCCGCCGACCATGTTCAGCAGCCAGGCGAAGAGGGTGTCGGGGTACCAGTACGACAGCAGCACGGTGACGAAACCGAAGCCGGAGGAGGCCAGCACCGCCCGGCGCGGCACCCGGCCCGAGAGCTTGCCCAGCGCCTTGGGGCCCTGCCCGCGGGAGACCAGGGAGTAGGCCATGCGGGAGGAGCCGTAGATGTTCGCGTTCATCGCGGACAGCAGGGCGATCAGGATGACCACGTTCATGACCTGGCCGGCGTGCGGGATGCCCAGGTGGTCCAGGGTCGCCGCGTACGGGCCGTCGGAGGTGACCGCCGGGTCGTTCCACGGCAGCAGCGTGACGATGACCAGCATCGAGCCGACGTAGACGATAGCGATCCGCCACATGGTGGTCTTCACGGCCTTGGCGACGCCCCGGACCGGGTTGTCGGACTCGGCGGCCGCGATGGTCACCGTCTCCAGCCCGCCGTACGCGACCACGGAGGCGAGCAGGCCGACCAGCAGTCCGTCCACGCCGTTGGGCAGGAAGCCGCCGTCGTGGAGCAGGTTGGCGGCGCCGGGGGAGCCGGTGCCGGGCAGCAGGCCCAGGACGGCCAGCACGCCGAGGCCCAGGAAGAGGGCGATCGCACCGATCTTCAGGGCGGCGAACCAGAACTCGAACTCGCCGAAGTTGGAGACGGCGGCCAGGTTGGAGCCGCAGAACACCGCCATGAACACCAGCACCCACATCCACGAGGGGGTGCCCGGGAACCAGCCCGTCATGATGTGCGCCGCGCCGATGGCCTCGATGGCCACGCCCACGCAGAGCAGGGTCCAGAACATCCAGCCGGCGGTGAAACCGGCCCACGGGCCGATGGCCCGGTCCGCGTGCACCGAGAAGGAGCCGGAGGAGGGGTTCGCGGCGGACATCTCGCCGAGCATGCGCATCACGAACATCACGAGCAGCCCGGAAGCGGCGTACGCCAGCACGATCGAGGGACCGGCGGCCGCGATGCCGGCGCCGGAGCCGACGAAGAGGCCCGCGCCGATGACCCCGCCGAGGGCGATCATCGAGAGGTGACGCTGCTTGAGTCCGTTGCCGAGGGGCGATCCGGCTTCGGCTCCGGGCCGTGTCGGGCTCTGCTGCTCGGGGGGTGTGATGGTGCTCTGGCTCATGGGGGCCAGTCTGCCGACCGTCCGATAATCGGACGTCTTATGTCCATCATACGGACACCTGTTTCACCCGACGTGACCGGCCACGGGCGCAGCAGAACGGGCCCGGGACCGAAGTCCCGGGCCCGTTCCGCGTACCGGGGAAGGTCAGGACCGCTTGGCCCGGGACTCCCGGATCTCCCGGATCCACGCCACCAGCAGCACCGCGGCCGCGGCCCCCGTCGACCACAGCAGCTGCGGCCGCGCCGAATCGTCGAACAGCATCAGGACCAGCACCGTGGCCATCCCGATCAGCGCCGCCCACGTCGCGTACGGGAACAGCCACATCGGCAGCGTCAGCCGCTCCGGCATGTCCCGCTCGATCTTCTTGCGCAGCCTCAGCTGCGAGACCGCGATCAGGGCCCACACGAAGATCAGCACCGCGCCGACCGCGTTGAGCATGTAGAGGAAGATCGTGTCCGGCCACAGCAGGTTCAGCACGACCGAGAAGAAGCCGAAGGCCACCGAGGCGACGACCGCCCGGCGCGGCACCCCGCTGCCCGACACCTTCAGCAGGGACTTCGGCGCCTCGCCCCGCTCCGCCAGCGAGAAGACCATGCGGGAGGACCCGTACAGGTTCGCGTTGAGCGCCGACAGCAGGGCCACGAAGATCACGACGTCCATGATCTGCCCGGCGTGCGCGATGCCGATCGAGTCGAGGACGGCCACGTACGGGCTCTGGCCCGGCTCCAGGGAATCCCACGGCAGCAGGGTCACGATGACCAGCATCGAGCCGACGTAGAAGAAGAGGATGCGCCACACGGCGCTGCGCACGGCGCGGGCCACGGACCGGGCCGGGTCGTCCGACTCTGCGGCCGCGATGGTGACGACCTCCAGGCCGCCGAAGGCGAAGACGACGGCCAGCATGCCGGCCACCACGCCGCTCGCGCCGTTCGGGAAGAATCCGCCCTGGCCCGTCAGGTTGGCCATGCCGACCGGGTCCGTGTCCGGGAGCAGGCCGAAGACGGCCAGCGTGCCCAGGATCAGGAACAGCACGATCGCGCCGACCTTCAGGGCCGCGAACCAGAACTCGAACTCGCCGAAGTTCCGCACGGCGGCCAGGTTGCTCAGGGTGAAGACCACCATGAAGAGGAGCACCCAGACCCACTGGTCCACCGAGGGCAGCCAGCCGTTCGCGATCTTCGCGGCGGCGGTCGCCTCCACGGCCAGCACCACGACCAGCAGGAACCAGTACAGCCAGCCGGCCGAGAAGCCTGCCCAGCGGCCGAGCGCCTTCTCCGCGTAGACGGAGAAGGAGCCGGAGGCGGGCATCGCCGCCGACATCTCGCCGAGGGCCCGCATCACCAGCATCGCGAGGATGCCCGCGAGCAGGTAGGAGCAGATGATCGCGGGACCGGCGATGGTGATGCCGGCGCCGGAGCCGACGAACAGCCCGGCGCCGATCACACCGCCGAGGCCCAGCATGGTCAGGTGGCGCTGTTTGAGGCTGTGGCTCAGGGGCTCCGCTGGGAGCTCGTCCGTGGTGCCGGGAGGGGCGGACGGCAGGTCGCGCATGAGGGGTGCTCGTACTCTCTGATGGCCTGGCGGCGGTGGGGGCTCCGCGACAGTTGGAGGGACCCTACAGTCTCTCCGGAGAGCGCCCATCCGCGCAAAACGGACGTGTCAGCCGTCATTGCCCGTGATGCGGATCACTCCAACTCGGGCGCCGAACGGGCTCTTTGTGCACTCCCCACCAAACCGGGGAGCACTGCTTTGTTCCGGGCCACCCTGATGGGACCCCGGACCCGGGACTAACGTCGGTGATCGTCCCTGCCGCCCCCACCCCCTGCGGAGTCCCCGATGAGCACTGCTTCCGTCTCCTTCCGGCCCGGCGCCGTCCTCGCCGACCTGCTGCCCGCGAGCCGCGTCCGCGACCTCGCGCTCGTGGCCGGCGGAGCCGCGCTCACCGGCCTCGCCGCGCAGATCGCCGTGCCCGTCCCCGGCTCCCCGGTCCCCGTCACCGGCCAGACCTTCGCCGCCCTCCTCGTCGGCACCGCCTTCGGAGCCCGCCGCGGCTTCCTCTCGCTGGCCCTCTACGCCCTCGTCGGCATGGCCGGCGTGCCGTGGTTCGCGGGCGGCAGCTCCGGCGCGGGCGGCGCCTCCTTCGGCTACGTCCTCGGCATGCTGCTCGCCGCCACCGTCGTGGGCGCCCTCGCGCGCCGCGGCGCCGACCGCTCGGTGCTGCGCACGGCGGGCACCATGGTGCTGGGCTCCGCGCTGATCTACGCCGTCGGCGTGCCCTACCTCGCGCTGTCCACCGGGATGTCCTTCGGCGCGGCCGTCGCGGCCGGGCTGACGCCCTTCCTGATCGGCGACGCGCTCAAGGCGGCACTGGCTATGGGCCTGCTGCCGGCCGCCTGGAAGCTGCTCGGCCGCGCGTGAGCGCCCGTACTCCGCACGGGAGCCCCGGACCGCGAGCGGCGGTCCGGGGCTCCTGCCGTTCGGCGGGGTGCTACGCGGCTGCCCTCAGGGCGGCCTTGCGGCGCAGGTCCCGTACGACGCCGATCGCGATCACCACGGCCGCGACCAGCAGGGACAGCAGCACGGTCTGGCGGTTGTCCTTGTCGTAGACCATGTAGCCGAGGACGAAGGTGATCATCGCGGCGGTGGCCCAGGTCAGGTACGGGAAGAGCCACATCTTCACCGTCACCTTCTCCGGCGCCTCGCGCATGAGGATCCCGCGCATCCGCAGCTGGGTCAGGCAGATCACCAGCCACACGAACAGCGCGATCGCGCCCGAGGCGTTCAGCAGGAAGCTGAAGACCGTGTCCTTGAAGGCGTAGTTGAAGTAGACGGCGACGAAGCCGAAGACGACCGAGCCGAGGATCGCGGCCACCGGCACGCCGCGCTTGTTCACCTTGGCGAAGACCTTCGGGGCGTCACCGCGCTCGCCCAGCGAGAAGGCCATGCGGGAGGCGGTGTAGAGGCCCGAGTTCAGGCAGGACAGCACGGCCGTCAGGACGATCACGTTCATGATCTGGCCGGCGTGCGCGATGCCGATCGAGTCCAGGGCGGCGACGTACGAGCCCTTGTCGACGATCGACTTGTCGTTCCACGGCAGCAGGGTCAGCACGATGAAGATCGAGCCCAGGTAGAAGACGCCGATGCGCCAGATCACCGAGTTGGTGGCCTTGGTGACCGCGCGCCGCGGGTCCTCGGACTCGCCGGCGGCCAGGGTGACGATCTCGCTGCCCATGAAGGAGAAGACGACCATCAGCACACCGGTGAGGACCGAGCCCCAGCCGTTCGGCATGAAGCCGCCCGTGTCGGTGAGGTGGGCGAAGCCCGCTCCCGGGTTGTCCGAGCCCGGCAGCACGCCGAAGACGGCCAGCAGGCCGACGATCACGAAGCCGCCGATGGCGACCACCTTGATGCCGGCGAACCAGAACTCGAACTCGCCGTACGAGGCGACCGAGCCGAGGTTGGTGACCGTCAGCACGGCCATCACGATCAGCGCCCAGGCCCACTGCGGGACGGCCGGGACCCAGCCTTCGAGGATGACGGCGCCGGCGGTGGCCTCCACGGCCAGGACGACGACCCAGAAGAACCAGTATAGCCAGCCGATGGAGAAACCGGCCCAGCGGCCGAGCGCCCGGTCGGCGTACGCGGAGAAGGAGCCGGAGTTCGGGCTGGCGGCGGCCATCTCGCCCAGCATCCGCATCACGAAGACGACCATCGCGCCGACCAGCGCGTAGGAGATCAGGATGGCGGGGCCGGCCTTGGCGATACCGCCGCCGGAGCCGACGAAGAGTCCGGCGCCGATGACACCGCCGATGGCGATCATGGACAGGTGGCGGTTCTTGAGACCGGCTTTCAGACCGTCGGAGGGCTGGCCGTCACCGGGATTGCCGGTGGGAGCGCCTTCCTTCTGAAGGGTCGTC
Organism: Streptomyces sp. NPDC058401; assembly: GCF_042722885.1. NCBI lineage: Bacteria > Bacillati > Actinomycetota > Actinomycetes > Kitasatosporales > Streptomycetaceae > Streptomyces > Streptomyces sp. NPDC058401. The sequence continues at coordinate 4,638 of NZ_JBHXKA010000108.1, read as the reverse complement.
GTGGAGCTCATGGACGGATCCTTAGGTTCTCGGGTGGCGAGCCCCGGCATTCAAACCCGAGATGAACGTAGGGCGGAAGACCCCAATCCGTATCGTTGCGCTGGGACGAACGTCCAGGTCCTAGGTCCCGTGGTGTCCCATCTGCGTTCTTTGGGTTTACTTGAGCTTTAGAAGTGACTTACGCGACACCCCGCGGCGGGTCCCCGGCCCGGCTCGTGCCACACTCGGACCATGCGCGTGTACCTCGGATCCGACCATGCCGGCTTTGAGCTCAAGAACCACCTGGTGGACTGGCTCAAGAACAACGGCCACGAGCCCGTCGACTGCGGGCCCCACATCTACGACGCGGTGGACGACTACCCGCCGTTCTGCCTCCGCGCCGCGGAGAAGACCGCCGCGGACACCGGCTCCCTCGGCATCGTGATCGGCGGCTCCGGCAACGGCGAGCAGATCGCCGCCAACAAGGTCAAGGGCATCCGCGCCATCCTCGCGTGGAGCGTCCAGACCGCCGAGCTCGGCCGTGAGCACAACAACGCCAACGTCATCTCCGTCGGCGGCCGCATGCACACCCAGGACGAGGTCGTCAGCTTCATCGACGCCTTCCTGAAGACCCCGTACTCGGACGAGGAGCGCCACACCCGGCGCATCGACATGCTCTCCGCCTACGAGGCCACCGGCGAGCTCCCCCCGATCCCGGCGCACCACCCGCAGGGCTGATCCCGCTTCCGGCCGCGGCGCCCTCGGGGCGGCGCGGCCGGTTTTTCATTTCCCGGTTCCACCGTTTCCGGTTCCACCGTTTCCGGTTCCACCGTTTCCGGTTTCATCGTTCCCGGTTCCATCGTTTCCCGGCTTTCCGTTTCCGAGGAGTACCGCCGTGCCCGAGGGGCATACGATCCACCGCCTCGCCGAGGACCACACCGAGCGCTTCGCCGCCCGGCCGGTCCGGGTGAGCAGCCCGCAGGGCCGGTTCGCCGAGAGCGCCGCCCTGCTCGACGGCCGCGAGCTGGAATCCGCCGAGGCGCACGGCAAACACCTGTTCCTCGAACTCGGCGACGCCTGGATCCACATCCACCTCGGCCTCTTCGGGAAGCTCGGCTTCGGCCCCGCCCCGGCCCCTCCCGCCACGGACACCGTCCGGCTCCGGCTGCTGAACGAGGACCACTACGCCGACCTCCGCGGCCCCACCGCGTGCGCGCTCATCGGCGAGGGCGAGAAGAAGGCGATACACGACCGGCTCGGCCCGGACCCGCTGCGCCCCGCCGACGACCCCGACCGGGCCTGGACCCGGATCTCCCGCTCACGCACCACCGTGGCCGCCCTGCTCATGGACCAGAAGATCGTCTCGGGCGTCGGCAACGTCTACCGCGCCGAGGTCCTCTTCCGGCACGGCATCGACCCCTACCGCGCCGGCAAGGACCTCACCCGCCGCGAGTGGGACGCGATCTGGGCCGACCTCGTCCTCCTCATGCGCGAGGGCGTGCGCAACAACCGCATCGACACCGTCCGCGACGAACACCTGCCCGAGGCCATGGGCCGCCCGCCGAGGGTGGACGACCACGGCGGCGAGGTGTACGTCTACCGGAGGGCGAACATGCCCTGCCACATCTGCGGGGGCGAGATCCGCACCGCCGGTCTCGCCGCCCGCAACCTCTTCTGGTGCCCGGGGTGCCAGAGCCGCTAGGGCGCCGGCCGTTGGACCATTGGCGGCTCTAGAACCCGTGCGGCAGCCAGGGGGCCACGTCGCCCGCGAAGGCGCGCGAGGCGCGGGCCAGGGCGCCCGGGCGGACCTCGCGGACCAGCCCCGCCGCGCCCAGCGAGTTCAGGGTGACCCCGCCCAGGTAGGCCGCGCCGAGCTCCCGTACCGACAGCTCCAGGTCGGCCGGGTCCTCCGTCCGGGTGCAGACCGCGGCCCCGTCCGCCCCGACGGCCAGCCGCCAGCGCCCCGCGTTCCAGGGGCAGAAGGCGTCCTCCACCTCAATCACCACCTCCAGCGCAGCCCCGTAGGCCCGCGCGGCCAGCGCCGCGGGCAGGTCCACCAGCCGTACGTGCATCGAGTCGCGCAGCCGCACCTGCGTCCGCCGGACATCGGTGACCAGGTGCAGCACCGCATCGTCCGCCGGCCGCTTGAAGGCCCGTACGGTCCAGGTCAGGTCGATGGAGCACACGTAACGCCACAGCGCCGCGTACGCCGCCGGGTCGAGCGCCTCCAGGTCCGCCACGTCCACCCGGCCGTCCGAGCCGGTCAGGTCCCACTCGGGCTTGACCCGGTAGCGGGCGTACCCGACCACCTCGCCGTCCGCCCGCTCCGCGACCACGCACTTCAGGGGAGAGGCGCCGTTCCGCGTGGCCTCCGGATCCATCAGCGCCTGCAGCTCCCAGCCCGGCTGCCGGGCCGGCATCCCGGGACGGCCCGCGAGCAGCGCCGCGTACACCCGCTCGCACTCGGCCAGCGCCTTGCGCGGATCGACCAGCCGCAGCCGTACGTCATCGGTCCCCGGCGGCACGGAGAGCCGTACGCGGGTCTTGTCGATCTCCACGGACATCGAGTACACGGCGGTGCCGTAGCCGAAGCGCCCGTAGATCGCCGGATCCGAGGCCGTCAGCACGGCGATCGGTTCACCACCCGCCCGGACATCGTCCAATTGGCGCCGCATCAGCGAGCTGAGCACGCCCCGCCTGCGATGGGTGGGGGAGACGCCCACCATCGTGACCCCGGCGGCCGGGACGAGCGCCCCGCCCGGCACCGAGAGCCGGAAGGAAAAGGCCCCGGCCGTGGCCACGCAGCTCCCGCCGTCCCAGACGCCGAGGGAGCGCTCCGTCTCCGTCAACGAGCGGTAGAGCTCCCGCTCCTCGGGGGACTCGGGCACCCCGCCGAACGCCAGTTCCAGCTGGTCGTACCAGACATCCCACTCATCTGACTGCAATACGCGCGTCTCAAGAGGCATACGGCCATCCCTATCAGGGCAATCCGTCCCGGTCGATCTCTTTTCGGTCGCCGATGGGCCCATCTCAGGGGGTACCCCTGCGCGCGCACAGCCATGATGGATAGGGTCCCGAAGCAATGGCCGGAGCACACGTGGAGTCCCTCCTGGCCCGGTCCCGCATGGCGTGGCACCGGGCGCGCACCGCGCTGCGCAAATCCGCCGTCGACTACTTCCGCGGCGACGCCTCCGACTGGCTGGCCTTCGGCGGCCTGCTCCTGACCATTCCGGCCATCGCCTGCGGCACGCTGATGCTGCCCGTGTGGTTCTCGCCCGCCGCGCTCGTCCTGCCGATCGTGGCCGGCGGCCTGCTCCTGCGCCCCGCCAGCCTCCTCGCCCTGTACGCGGCCTCCGCGGCCGCCCTCATCGTCGAAGCCCTCGTCCTCGGCCCCTACACCCAGGGCCCGGCGCGGGTCACCCCCGGCACCGTCCTCGTCGTCGCGGCCTGCGGATTCTTCGGCCTGGTCATCGCCCAGTTCCGCAGCCGCGTCGGCGTGCCCTGGCGGCGCGGCGGCACCATGCTCTTCGACCTGCGCGAACGCATCCGGGTCCAGAGCAAGCTGCCCGCCCTGCCGCGCGGCTGGCACCGGGAGATGGCCCTGCGCCCGGCCGGCGGGCAGTCCTTCTCCGGCGACTTCGTCGTCGCCGCCCGCACCAACGGCGGCCGCACCCTGGAGATCGTCCTCACCGACGTCTCCGGCAAGGGCATGGAAGCGGGCTCCCGCGCCCTCCTCCTCTCGGGCGCCTTCGGCGGCCTCCTGGGCGCCCTCCCCCCGCACGGCTTCCTCCCCGCCGCCAACGGCTACCTCCTCCGCCAGGACTGGGACGAGGGCTTCGCCACCTCCATCCACCTCGTCCTGGACCTGGAGACCGGCGACTACGAACTCCTCTCCGCAGGCCACCTGCCCGCCCTCCAGCTCTCCGCGGGCACCGGCCGCTGGCAGGAGAAGACCGGCGAGGGCCCCCTCCTCGGCGTCTACGACGGCGCCGACTTCACCCCGGCCCGCGGCAACCTCCGCCCCGGCGACGTCCTGATGCTCTTCACCGACGGCCTCGTCGAAACGGCCGACCGCGACATCAGCGAAGGCATCGACCGCCTGACGGGCGAAGCCGACCGCTACGTCGGCGCGGGCTGGGAAGGCGCGACCTGGCACCTGATCGAAAAGGTAGCCAAGGACGTCAACGACGACCGAGCCCTCCTCCTAATCCGCCGCGCAGCCTTCTAGAGCGCACCTTTTTGACGCTCTGCTCGCACCACTCGGCCCTGGCGGGCCACGCTCCTTCTTGACGCGCCGCTCGCACCACTCGGCCCTGGCGGGCCACGCTCCTTCTTGACGCGCCGCTCGCACCACTCTGCCCTGGCGGGTCACGCTCCTTCTTGACGCGCCGCTCGCACCACTCGGCCCTGGCGGGCCTCCTGGGCTTCGCGCCGCTGCGACGGACTCCGTCCGTCGGTGGCGGGTCGGGGTGCTCGCCAGGGCCGTCCCGGCTCGGGGTCCGGTGGGCGGGTGCGGCTGAGTCGGCCCTGCGGGGCAGTCCCCTACCCACCCTTCCCCCGTTCCCCGGACTCCGCCCGGACCCCTCGCCACGTGCGGCCCGGACCCCGCTCCTCAAACGCCGGCAAGGCTGGATACACCCAGCCCGCCGGCGTTTGAGG
>NZ_JBHXKA010000107.1:0-28370 GCF_042722885.1 Streptomyces sp. NPDC058401 | reverse complement strand
GCCATATCCAGCCCCTCCGGCGTTTGAGGAGCGGGGGTCCGGGGGCTGGCCCCCGGGAACGGTGCCGCGCGTGGCGAGGGGTCCGGGCGCAGCCCGGGGAACGGTGGAAGGGCGGGTAGGGGACGGCCCCGCAGGGCCGCTGGGCCGCGCCCCGGGCCGGGCCGGGCTTCAGGTGTTCTTCAGGCTTGGCCCGATCTATGGCGCCGCAGGCAACCAGCACCGATCATCGGCCGGACGGCCCGATTCCGGCACCGTCCCGGCACGGCACCCCGCCGGCACTCACCGAAAGGCGGACGCACCCATGCTCAGGAACGGCCTGGAGCCCTGGCACGTCGCCATCGTCGTGCTCGTCTGCCTGATGCTGTTCGGCTCGAAGAAACTGCCCGAGATGGCCCGCGGCCTGGGCAGGTCCGCCCGCATCCTGAAGGCGGAGGCCCGCGCCCTGCGCGAAGAGGACCCGTCGGCCCAGGCCCAGGCCCAGGCCCAGGACCCGGCCCCGACACCCACCGAGCGCTGATCCGCCGCCGGGGCTACTGCCGCAGGGAGGCCCGACGCCCGTCCGCCATGTGCGCACGATCCGCCGCCGCCGTACCGTCCTCCCACCCCGCGAGGTCGGTCGCCCCGCGCAGCCGGGTCGTCGTGGTCCGGGGGAACATCTCCTCGGCCCGCGAGCTGACGGCCACGTCCCGCGCGACCAGCGCCGGCAGGTTGTCGGGGGCCTCGGCCACGGTGTCGGCGACCGTGTGCTCGGCCGTCTCGGCGAGGCGCTGGCCGAGCCGGCTCGCGTAGGCCAGGAGGAAGGACTGCCGGAAGGTCTTGGTGCGCTTGCGCCCGCCCGCCCGCTGCCCGGCTTCCGCACGGGTCATGGCGGCGGTGCCCTGGACGAGCAGCGAGGTGTAGAGCAGCTCCACCGCCTCCAGGTCGCTCTCGAAGCCGACGACGGTGGAGAACTCGTAGGCGCTGTTCCACACGGAGCGGCACCGGTTCGCGCCGGCCACCGCGTCGAGGAGCACCGCCTTGGCCTCCTCGTAGGGGGCCTCGACGCCGATCCGGCAGGCTCCGGGTATCTGCGCCGTGCCGGATTTCACCGCGAGCAGGGCCGCGTCCACGGTGTGGCGGGCCATCAGCTCCTGCGCCTTGGCGCTGAGCGCCTCCGCCTCCTCCGGGAAGGTGGTCGCCTCGGCCTTCGCGAGCAGTGCGCGGATCCGCCCGAGCATGCGGGGCTCGATGTGCGCGTGTTCGAGTACGTCGGCGGGGTCTCCCGGGAGCGGCCCGACCGGTTCGATGGACGGCAGCCGGATCAGCAGCCGGAACACCTCGAGCACGGTCCCGGCGAGGCTGAACCGGTCGGTGCGCTCCCGCTGGACCAGCCGCTCCCCGTACGCGGTGTCGTCCTCCCACCACACCTCGGCGTCGGTCCACCGCTCGGGCAGCCGGGCGTAGCGCCGGGCCTCGGCGGCGATCAGGTCCCCGGCGATCCGCAGGTGCGCCTGCTCCAGGTCGCGGCGTACGAGCCGCAGCACGTCGGCGGGCCGCCACCCGCGCTCCCAGGCCTGGCGCACGTACTCCTCACCGCGCGCGAGCAGCGCCTGCCCGACCCCGTCCCACCGGTCCCCCTCGGCGACGAGCACCGACGCCCCGGCGTCCAGCCCGGCGTCGTCCTGGTTGTACAGCGCGGCCTCGCAGGCCCGATCGACGATGTCTCTCACCCCTTCAGCTTGGCATGCCGCCCCGCTCCGCCTTCTCCCCGTCCTCCCTCCCTGCCCGCAGCAATTCCGGCCCCGCCGGTGTCTGAGTTTTCCAGCCGTCCGGCGCTTGGGGACCGGGGTCCGGGGCGGAGCCCCAGGAGGGGTCCGGGCAGAGCCCGGGGAACGGGCGAAGGGCGGGTAGGGGACTCGGCGCCCCGCGCAGCGGCGCACACCTGTGCCAGCGCGCCGCGCACCGGCCCTGTCAGACCCCGGTGGGACACTCGCACTCATGAGCGAGAACTCGTGAGCGAGCACACCCCCCGGTGGGCCCTCGCCGAGGACGGCGACGGCAGGTGGCACGCCGCCCCCCTGGACGGCCCCACGGGCGGAGCCCGGGTCACCACCACCGACCCCGCCGAGGCGATCCGCGCGGCCCCCGCCGGCACCCGCTGGGTCTGGCGGTCCACCCCCGCCGTGTACCCCCGCCTGCTCGCCGCCGGCGCCCGCGTCGAGCGCTGCCACGACATCGAGGACGCCGAGCTGCTCCTGCTCGCCCACGAGGGCCGTCTCGGGGAGCCCCGTTCGGCGGCCGCCGCCTGGGCCCGCCTCACGAACGCACCCGTACCGCCCGATCCCCCGCAGCGGGCGGCGGAGCCCGGCAGCCAGCACTCGCTCTTCGACCCCCAGCCGGCGCCCGTCCCGCTCGACGCCCTCGTCGCCGTCCACGCCGACCAGGCGAAACGGCTGGACGCCACCGCCCACCCCGACCGGATGCGGCTGCTCGTGGCCTCCGAGTCGGCGGCCTTCCTCGTGGCCGCCGAGATGAACCGTGCGGGCCTGCCCTGGCGGGCCGACGTCCACCGGGCCCTGCTCACCGAGCTGCTCGGCGAGCGGTACGCGGGCCGCGGCCAGCCCCGCCGGCTCGCGGAGCTGGCCGACGAGGTCTCGGCGGCGTTCGGCCGGCGGGTGCGGCCCGAGCTGCCCGCCGATGTCATCAAGGCCTTCGCGGAGGCCGGGATCAAGCTCAAGTCCACCCGGCGCTGGGAGATCCAGGACCTGGAGCACCCGGCCGTGGAGCCCCTGCTCGCGTTCAAGAAGCTGTACCGGATCTACACCGCCCACGGCTGGTCCTGGCTCGCGGACTGGGTCCACGACGGCCGCTTCCGCCCCGAGTTCATCCCCGGCGGCACCTACACCGGCCGCTGGGTCACCAACGGCGGCGGCGCCCTGCAGATCCCCAAGGTGATCCGCCGGGCCGTCGTCGCCGACCCCGGCTGGCGGCTCGTCGTGGCCGACGCCGACCAGATGGAGCCCCGGGTGCTCGCCGCGATCTCCCGCGACCCCGCCTTCATGGAGGTGGCCGGCCGCCCCGAGGACCTGTACACCTCCATCTCCCGCCAGGGCTTCTCCGGCGACCGCGACATGGCGAAGATCGCCGTGCTCGGCGCGGTGTACGGGCAGACCTCCGGGGACGGCCTGAAGAACCTGGCCGCCCTGCGCCGCCGCTTCCCCCGGGCCGTGGCCTACGTGGACGACGCCGCGAAGGCGGGCGAGGAGGGGCGGCTCGTACGGACCTGGCTGGGCCGGACCTGCCCCCCGGCGGCCGATCCGGAGGAGGCCGAGGAGGCCCCCGACGGCTGGGTGCCGAGCTACGCCTCCACCGACGCCCGGGCCCGCGGCCGCTTCACCCGCAACTTCGTCGTGCAGGGCAGCGCCGCGGACTGGGCGCTGCTCCTGCTCGCGGCCCTGCGCCGGTCCCTCGCGGAGGCGGGGATGCGGGCCGAGCTGGTCTTCTTCCAGCACGACGAGGTCATCGTGCACTGCCCCGAGGAGGAGGCTCCGGCCGTGGCCGAGGCGATCCGCGCGGCGGGCGACCTGGCCGGCCGCCTCACCTTCGGCGACACCCCGGTCCGCTTCCCGTTCACCACGGCCGTCGTGGAGTGCTACGCGGACGCGAAGTGAACGGGCTCGCTGTAACCGGCCGCCTCCCCTACTGCCCGTACTCCGAGGCCCACTTCGGGCTCGTCACGAGCTCCCTCAGCCGCTGCAGGGTGAGCACGGGCTCGTTCCGGGTCGCCGCCGACGCCTGGGTCTCGGCGTTGTAGGCGCACACGGTCACCCGGGTCCCGTTCGGCCGCAGCACCTCGGCGCCCCACCGGACGATCCCGGGCCCCTTCCCCGGTTCCTGCCAGGTCTTGAGCTTCGTTCCGTCGGGCAGCGTTTCGGCCGAGGCGAACTGCTCCGCCCACTCCCCCGGCCGCTCCGGGTTCCCCGGGTTCCCCGACTGGATCTCGAGGCTGACCATCGAGGTGCCGTTGCCGTCGTCGAGCATCAGGTAGCCCAGGTCGGCCCCGTCCTCCTCCCGGCGCACGACCGGGACGCCGCCCGTGCTCAGCAGGTCGGCCAGGATGTCCACCGCCTTCGGGCCCGTGCGGGCGGGCGGACCCTGCCCGGCCTGGCCGGCGGCCGGCAGGTCGTTCAGGGCCGGATGCCACAGCGGGGAGGTCACGAGCGCCTGGAGCTGCGCGAGCGTGAGCGGCGGCGTCGGACGGCTGACGGGCGCGCCCTTCTCTTCCGCCGCGTTCTCCTCGTGGGCGTCCACCATGAACCCCTGGGGGGTCACCACGATGGCGCGCCAGGACTTGACGTCAGCCCGGTGGTCGCCGAACACGTAGCCCTTGAAGAGGTGCAGCCGCGAACCGTCCGCGAGCGTCTCCGAGGTGCAGCTGTCGAACTTCACCTGGGCCGGCGTGGGGCACGAGAGCATGTCGTCCGCCCCGGGGCCCTGCGGGTCGACCCGGCTGAGGCTGAAGCCGAGGCTGCTCTTCCCTTCGCCGTCATCGAACACCGAGCTCACCATCGGGCCCAGATCGTGTCCCGTTCCCCGGGCCGTGGTGTTGCTGAGCGTGCCCTGCGGCAGGAGCTGCTTGAGCACCCCGGTCAGCTGCTCGGCGGAGACGGCGCCGGTTCCGACGCGGCTGGGCCCCCGCTTCGCGACCGACGGCCGCGGTGCGGTCGGCTCCTGCGAGGACGCCACGTTCGCCCGGCCCCCGTCGCCGCCGGGCCCGAACATCCCGTTCACGTAGGCCCCGGCGCTGCCGATCAGGGCCAGGGCGAGGGCCGAGCCGCCGGCCATGGCGGCTCGGCGACGGGCGACCATCCGGCGGCCGCGCCGCTCCCCGGCGTCCACGAGGTCGTGGCCCGCGGAGGTGAAACCGTCACCCGTACGCCGGAGGGCATCACCGAGCTCATCTTCAAAGGGCATGCGGAATCAGACCTTCCGTTCACAGGGATCATGGGATGAGAAAAGCGGAAACGGTGTGCACACGAGCGGGCACAGGGCACCGGACACAGCGCGCAGGACACAGGGCTCAGCGCCCCGCGAACTCCGCTAGCGAGCCGCCCAGTTGCTCCCGCAGCCGGATCAGCGCACGCGAGCTGCGGGTCCGTACGGCCGCCGAGCTGACGTTCATCGCGTCAGCGGTCTCCTCGACGCTGCGGTCCTCCCAGTACCGCAGCACCAGGACCGCCCGGTCCTTCGGCGCCAGCCGCCCCAGCGCCTCCAGCAGCGTCAGCCGCAGCGCGGGATCGCCACCGGCCGGTGCGCCCGCGTCGGGGAACTCCCCGACCGGACGCTCCCCCGCCGACCGGCGGCGCTGGTGCGTCAGGAAGGCACGTACCAGAACGGTTTGGGCGTACGCCGCCGGATTGTCGATCCTGGCGATGCGCGCCCAGAGCAAATACATCCGCCCGAGGGTCTCCTGTACGAGATCCTCCGCGAGGTGGGTGTCACCGCTCGTCAGCAGACAGGCCGACCGGTATAAGTACGCCGACCTGCCCTCCGCGAACTCACGGAACCCATCTCTGCGTCCGTACCCCATCCGCTCCCCCTCGCGTCCGTCTCACCCCAATGACGCGACGAGGACCGAGAATGTTTCAGCCGATCTCAAACTCCTTCAGGAGCGGCCTGCGCGAGGTCGTGGAAGTACATGTGGAACTCCTCGCGGACGAAGCCCTCCGCCTCGTACAGGCCCTGCGCGACGAGGTTGTCGTACGCCGTCTCCAACTGCACGCCCGAGACCCCGGCCTCCCGCGCCCGGCGCAGCACCTCGCGCAGCAGCGCGCGCCCCGCGCCCGTACGGCGGCCGGCGGGGGCCACGTACAGGTCGCCCAGCAGCCAGGCCGGCTTCATCGCCAGCGAGGAGAACATCGGGTAGACCTGCGTGAAGCCGACCGTGCCCACACCCGGGACCTCGGCGAGCAGGATGAAGGAGTCCCCGCCCGCCAGCCGCTCCGCCAGGAAGGCCCGCGGGCGCTCCGGGTCCTCGACCTCCACCTCGTAGAACTCCAGGTAGCCGCGGAAGAGCTCGGCGGCGATGTCCAGATCCGCCTCGCCCGCCTCGCGCAGGACCACCTTGTCCCCCTTGTCGGTGGATCCCGTCCCCACGGCTTCGCCCTGCGTCGTCCGACCGTTCATATCGCTCTCCTCGTCCACTCCCGCGCCGCCGGTTCCATTGTGCGCGGGGGGTCCCGATCCACCGGCGCCGCCCCACGCCACGGCCGGACCGGCAGGGGACCGGCCCGTCCGAAGGAACAGCGGCGGTCAGTGGCTCTCGTCCCCGGTGACGGGCTGGGCGGGGAGGGTGTAGACGTGCTGCGGGGTGACGATCTTGGTGATCGCCTCGCCGAACAGCGTGCTCGGCTCCTCGCCCTCGGCGGAGATGTCGGTGTTGAGCAGGACGACCAGGGTGGCCTTGGACTGCGCGTCGTAGACGGCCAGGGTCTGGTAGCCGGGGATGGAGCCGTTGTGCCCGATCCACCCCTGGACGTTGAAGATCCCCAGCCCGTAGCCGGTGCCCGGCAGGGCCGGGACGACGTCGAGGCGTTCGGCCTGGGTCGCGGGGGTGAGCAGCTCACCGGTGGCCAGCACCTGGGCCCAGCGCCGCAGGTCCGGGAGGTCGGAGATCATCGCTCCGGCGGCCCAGCCCCAGGAGGGGTTCCAGCCGGCGGCGTCCTCGACCTTCCCCGAGGCCGTCTGGTCCGTGTAGCCCTGGGCGTGCGGGGCCGGGAACTCGGCGCCGGTCGGGAAGAGGGTGTTCTTCAGCCCGGCGGGCTCGATGACTTTCTCGGTGATGTAGTCGGCGAGCGTCTGCCCGCTGATCTTCTCCACGACGAGCCCGATCAGGATCAGGTTGGTGTTGCAGTAGTCGAACTTCGCGTTCGGCTCGAAGAGCACCGGGTGCTTGAAGGAGTAGGCGAGCAGCTGCTGCGGGGTGAAGGGCCGCTCTGGATCGCTGGTCAGCGCCTTGAAGAAGTCCTCGTCGGCCGAGTAGTTGAACAGTCCGCTGCGCATGCCGGCCAGCTCGCGCAGCGTGATCCGGTCGCCGTTCGGCACGCCGTCGATGTACTTCCCGATGGGGTCGTCCAGCCCGATCTTGCCCTCGTCGACCAGCTTCAGCATCGCGGTCACGGTGAAGGTCTTGGTCTCGCTGCCGATCCGCATGTTGAGGCCGTCGGTCATGGCCGCCCCGGTGGCCTTGTCGGCCACGCCGAAGGCCCGTACGTACGCTCCCTTACCCGGCGCCGACAGGGCCACTTGCACCCCGGGCACCTTGGCCTCGTCCATCACCTTCCGGATGGCGTCGTCCAACTGCCGCGCCACGGCGGGGCTGAGCTGCGGAAATGCATCGGATGCGGCTGGACTGCTCGCCGCCGGTGGTGTCGGCACGTCCACGGCGTACCCGACCCCGGCCCCCACGGGCACCATCAGGAGCCCCACTGCGGCCGCCCCCACAGCCGCCCTGCGCAACCGTGTCGTGCTCACCCCTCCAACGTAGCCCCGGCGGGGGGACCGGGCGACCGGGCATCCCGGTACGTGTGCGGCTCAACTCGCTCGGTAGGCGCGGAGGAAGGTGGCCACGCCGCCCGTGATCAGGTGGTCGGTCTGCTCCCGGGGCAGCGGCAGGACCCCGTAGTGCGAGAGCTGCACGATGGAGTGCGAGGTCAGCGCCATGAAGTGGGCGCCCGCCAGCATCGCGTCGCCGCGTACGTCGATCAGCCCGGCGGCGTCGAGGCCCGCCATCGCCTCCGCGAGGGCACGGGACACCGGGCCGGGACCGGCGTTCGCCCAGGCCTCCAGCACCTCCGGCGGCACGTGGTCGGCCTCGGCGTGGATGTGGCGGACGAGCGCGAAGTGATCGGCGTAGTCGGTCATGAGCCCGATGACCCGGTGGGCGAAGGCGACCAGGTCCCGCTCCAGGTCCTCGGGGCGGGGCGGGCGTTCGGGGTTCAGGACGGCTTCGATCTGGGCGATCTGGGCGTCGCGCACCTGGCCCGAGGTCCAGGTGACGACGGTGGCGAAGAGCATCGCCTTGCCGCCCGGGAAGTGGTTGTAGAGCGTGCGCGTCGAGACGCCGGCCGCGGCGGCGAGGGCGTCGACCGAAGCGCGGGCGTAGCCCTCGCGGCCGAAGACCCCGCAGGACGCGCTCGCGATGGCGATCCGCTTCTCCAGCTTCTTGGCATTGGTTCCGGTGCTCACTTGACCTCCACACGAGAAGTACAACGACCGTTGCACTTTTTACAACGCACGTTGTACTTTACCGGAGGAGCGGCCGCACCGGGCGACCGCCCCACCGACGAGGGGACCTGCCATGCCCGCCACCGCTTCCACTCCCACTCCCACTCCCACTCCCACCTCCACCTCCACCTCCGCTCCCGAGGGTGCGCCGCTGCGCGTCGCCGTCATCCTCGGCAGCGTCCGCGAGGGCCGCCAGGGCCCCGCCGTCGCCGACTGGTTCCTCGGCGCCGCGAACGCCGTCGGCGGCCTGGACCTCGACCTCATCGACCTCGCCGACGTCGACCTGCCGCTGGCCATGCCCGGCTGGGGCGGTTCCCCGAGCCCGCAGGCGGCCGCCGCCCTCGCGGAGGTGAGCCCGCGGCTGGCCGCCGCCGAAGCCTTCGTCATCGTCACCCCCGAGTACAACCACAGCTTCCCGGCCGTGCTGAAGAACCTCATCGACTGGCACCGCGAGGAATGGCACGCCAAGCCGGCCGGCTTCGTCTCCTACGGCGGCCTCGGCGGCGGCCTGCGCGCCGTCGAGCAGCTCCGGCTGATCTTCGCCGAGCTGCACGCCGTGACGGTGCGCGACTCCGTCAGCCTGCACGGGCCGTGGTCCGGGCTCGGCCCGGACGGCGTTCCGCGCGACACCGCCGTGGCCGAGGGCGCGGTCAAGGGCATGATCGGCCAGCTGGCCTGGTGGGGCCGCGCACTGCGCGCCGCCCGCGCGAGCCACCCGTACCAGGGCTGAGGGCGGCACGAGGATGCCTACGACCCAGGAACCCGCCGGCCCCACCCCCACTCCCACGTCCACGCCCACGCCCACCCCGACGCCCACCGCCCACCCCCTCACCCCCGCCCCTCCCTCCGACGCACTGCTCCTGCGGCGCACCGCGGGCGTGGTCATCGTCGGCTCGGTCATGTCGGTGCTCGACATGACGATCGTCAACGTCGCCCTGCACCGCCTCTCCGAGGCCTTCCACGCACCCCTGGCGACCATCCAGTGGGCCGCCAGCGCCTACACCCTCGCGCTCGCCGCCGTCATCCCGGCCTCGGCCTGGGCGATGGGCCGCTTCGGCGCCAAACGCACCTACCTGGGCGCCCTCACCCTGTTCTCGCTCGGATCGCTGCTCGCCGCGTGCGCCTGGAGCGCCGGGAGCCTGATCGCCTTCCGCGCGGTACAGGGCCTCGGCGGCGGCCTGCTCATGCCCGTCGGCATGGCCATGGTGATGCGCACGGCCGACCCGGCCCGGCTCGGGCGGGTCATGGCCCTGCTCGGACTGCCCATCATCGTCGGCCCGGTGGCCGGCCCGGTGCTGGGCGGCTGGCTGGTCGACTCCGCGTCCTGGCAGTGGATCTTCCTGGTCAACCTGCCCGTCGGAGCGGTGGCCCTGCTCCTCGCCGCGAAACTCCTGCGCTCCGACGCCCCGAGCGACCCGTCGGCCGCGCCCCGGCTGGACGTACCCGGCCTGCTGATGCTCTCCCCCGGCCTCGCCCTGCTCCTCTACGGCCTGGCCCGCGGCGGCGAGGGCGGCACCTTCACCGCACCCGACGCCCTGTTCCCCACCCTCGCCGGGGCCGTCCTCGTGGCCGCCTTCGCCCGCAGGGCCCTGACGGCCCGTGAGCCGCTGCTCGACCTGAGGCTGCTGGGCGACCGCACCTTCCGGGCCGCAATCGCCACGCTCACCCTCTTCACCTGCGGCTACTTCGGCTCCATGCTGCTCGGACCGATGTACTGGCAGCAGGGCCGCGGCATGACCGCCACGGCCGCCGGCCTGCTGGGCGCCCCGGCCGGCCTCACCGTCGGAGTGGTCATGCAGATCGCCTCGCGCCGCGTGGACAAGGTCTCCCCGCGCCGCCTGATCCGGGCCGGCATCGCGGTGGCCGCCCTGGGCATGGCCCTGACCGCCCTCCAGACCGGATCCCCGGAGGCCGCGCCCTGGCGCTTCGTCGCCGCATCGGTCGTCATGGGCATCGGCGCCGGCATGGTCCTGATGCCGACGATGACCACCGCGAGCCGCGACCTCCCCAGATCCCGGATGACCGCGGCGAGCACCCTCCTCAGCATCAACTCCCAGATAGGCGCCTCGGTGGGCACGGCCCTCCTCTCCGTCACCCTGACCACAACAGGCACGACCCCACCGGGCTTCCGCACCACATACGCCCTGGCAGCCGCGCTCCTCGCCCTCTCCCTCCTCCCGGCCTCCCGCCTCCCCACCCACCACCCCTGACAGCACACCCCGTCAGACACTTCGTAGTGGAGTGCTTCTCGGCGCAGAACTCCGAGCCGACGACGGACCTTCCCTCCCGACAGCCCCACTCCGCGTGAAGGGACCGTGATGGGCAAGCACTTGGCCGCCCGGATCATCGCCACCCGCCCTCGCCACATCGGCCGCCCTGGCCGTCTTCCCACCCACCGATGCACACGCAGGCACCATCGGCTCGACACCCGCCACCGGCTTCGACCACCAAGTCGGAGGTGTCACCACGAAAGTCCCCCCGCCCCGAGGCCAAACGCACACCGAGTGCGAGATCCACCCGATGCGCGACAACGCACCCCGGACACTGTCTGGGAAGCCAGGCTCCGCCGAGCCGGCCTGACCCCGTTCCTGGTCGCCACGGCAGCATCCCTGGCGTTCTTCGCCTTCTTCCCGAGCCTCCCCCACGTCATCGACTGGGGCGCGATCACCACCTCGCTCACCGCAGGCGCCCTGGCCGGCTGGGCCCGCCGGTCCCACCTGTCGAAACGACGCACCGCTCACCCCACCCGATCAGCCTGAGGGCATGAAAAAGCCCCAGGTCACGGCGAGTGAGTCCTGGGGCTAATCCGAGCCGCCTTCGGGATTCGAACCCGAGACCTACGCATTACGAGGCCCGATAAGATCATCCCAACCGGTGCCAGGCCGTGCCACAGAGTCCTGTTCCCCCAGGTCAGCAAAGTGCGGCCCAGCCTCCACATGCTGCCCAATCCCCCCTGTGCCACCCCGTCCGCTCACGCAGCGCTCACGCGAGTCGGACCTCCCGCGGAGGGCGACGACGGGCTCATCCTCGGTGGCACCCAGGGTGGATCAGATCTGGCCGAGGTCGACCTCTAGCGGGAAGGGAGCCGAAACCTTGACGAGACCGGTGAACACGTCCCCGTCTCGGTAGGCCCTGGTCGCGGGGTCGAGAACATAGGTGTACATCAGGGGCACACCGGTTGCGGCCTGCTCGATCCGCCAATAGAAGGCAATGCCGGATTTGGCGTACTGGTCGACCTTCACAATTCGGTCGGTGGTCTCCGACCCCGGTGAGACGACCTCGGCCACCAACAGCACGTGTTCCGGGCGGGTGGGCGTGATGTCGATCGTGTCCGCGCGATACACAACGACATCCGGACGGCGATTGGTGAGTGGGACGTCCTGAAGGCGGACATCAAAGTCCGTGTCGGCGTTCCAGTCCGGCCCCGCAGCAGCCTCCAGCGCATTCGCCAGGATCCGAGCCAGCCGATTGTGACGCTTGGACGCGCTGGGACTCACAACGACCATCCCGTCCACGATCTCGATCCCCGCACACTGCTCCTCGGACCAGGAGTTGTACTGCTCCGCCGTGATCTGCTCGTGCATCCACGCAGGGGCTACCATCTCGGCAGTCATGACGCACCTCCCGGACGCTATGCGGGCGGGCCCGATCCCGCTGAGTTCAGCCTACTGTCTCAGCTCGTCCGGCACGCTGGACGACGGAACAGCCGGCGTGCGCGCTTCGCACCGACCCGGCGATTGACGGGTCAGGATGATCGTCGCGCTGTTCGAGAGGCAGGGAACCGCGGCCGATCCCTCCCCTCCAATTCCGCTCACTGAGCGGCACGGTGCCGCTACGATCGACTTCCCTGGGGGGTCAGGTTCTCACGCGTCCGATGTCGCGGCGCTCAGCCCCCCGTCGCGCAAGAGGAGCCGGGTCGCCGAGATGCCGTACACCGCCGAAATCAGCCGCACCAATCCCGGCTGCTTCATCTTCCTCGTGGACCAGTCCGCTTCGATGAGCGATCCCATCGGCAGTGGCGAGATGGTCCAACAGCGCGCCCAGGTCGTATCCGACGCCATCAACCGGCTGCTGACCGAACTGTCGGTCAAGTGCGCAAAGGAAGAGGGCGTCCGCGACTACTTCCACGTCGCGGTGATCGGCTACGGCCACACCCAGGTCGGCTCTGCCTTCACCGGCTCACTCGCCGGGCGTGACCTCGTACCGCTGAGCGAGATCGCGAACAACCCCGCCCGCCTGGAGAGCCGTACGAAGAAGGTGCCGGACGGTGCCGGTGGCCTCGTCGAGACGACCGTACAGTTCCCCGTCTGGATGGACCCGGTCACCAGCGGCGGCACCCCGATGACTCGCGCCCTCGGCTACGCCGACTCCCTGGTCGCCCGCTGGGTCGACGAGCACCCGGGCGGTTTCCCGCCCATCGTCCTCAACCTGACCGACGGCGAGTCCACTGACGGCGATCCCACGAGTGCAGCCATCGGGCTCGCCTCGCACGCCACGGCCGACGGGTCGGTACTCCTCTTCAACCTGCACGTGTCCGGTGCCGGCGGGACTCCCGTCACGTTCCCCGACGGCGAGGGCGAACTCCCGGACACCTACTCCCGGTTGCTCTTCCACATGTCGAGCGTGCTGCCCAGTCACATGCGCTCCTACGCCGCTTCGCAGGGGCACCGGGTCAGCGAAGCCACCCGCGGTTTCGTCTACAACGCTGACATCACCTCGATCGTCGAGTTCCTCGACATCGGTACGCGCGCCACGGAACTGCGCTGAGCAGCGTGGGCGCGCACTCGACGCCCCTCGACGTCCAGCGCTTCCTCGTACCCAAGACGGGCAGCTCGCCGGAGGAGTGTGAGGACGCCCTTGACGTCTCTCTGTCACCCGACGCGAGTTCACTCTTCGCTGCTGTGTCAGACGGGGCGTCCGAGAGCCTGCTCGCCGGGACGTGGGCCAGACAGCTGGTACACGGCGCCGTCGCGTCGATGGCGGCTGCCGACGGCCGGGGAGGCGACGGGGAGGACAGCCGGTCCGAGTCCTTCGTCGAGGATCTCCTGGATCGCACCGTCAACCAGTGGGACGGCTACATCGCGGAGTACCAGGCGGAGCGGGCGGCCCGCGGCCGGCCCATCACCTGGTACGAGCAACCGGGTCTGGACAAAGGGGCCTTCGCCACGCTTGTGGCCGTCCACATCCGAGCAGCATCATCGGATCCGGAAGACCGTGAGGCTGCGCGGCGCTGGACCTGGCGCGCCTTCGCTCTCGGCGACAGTTGCCTCTTCCACCTTCGCGAGGGCCGGCTGATCACCTCGTTCCCCATCGCGGACGGCGGCGGCTTCGGCGTCACCCCTCAGCTGCTCGGCAGCCGCAACCGGGATGCCGCACTGATCACCGACCGCGCATCGACCGCGGCAGGTGAACTGCGGGCGGGCGACGAGCTGCTACTGACGACCGACGCGCTGGCCGCATGGCTACTCTCACGCTCTGAAGTCGAATCGGGCGGAAGCGGCAAGCAGCTCGGAATGCTCGCCGACCTCGGTGACGAGATCTTTGCCGAGTGGGTCCAGAGCGAGCGCGACAGGTCCCGCATGCGCAACGACGACGTGGCCCTCATTCGCATACGGGTGAAGACGGAGGGGTAATGGCGGTCTCCCGCACTGGCGGACCTGCCGCCGGACGGAAATTCCCGACCGGCGCAAACTATGTGGAAGCCCTCCAGAACCCCACCCTGTGTTTCGAGGACCCGAACCTCAAGCACGGAACGGTCCAGCAGAGCCCCGTACTTGGACCGAAGGCGATCTCGGGAAACTTCGCCAGCGTCTTCTCCGTCACCGCCCCGGGCGGAGAGCGGTACGCGCTGAAGTGCTTCACTCGCGACAGCAGCACGCTGGAGGCCCGATACCAGGCCATCAGCAGGCAGCTCGCCGGCCTCAGGCCCGCCAAACTGTCCCAGCCGTGGCCGGTCGGCATCGAGTACCTGCCGAGGGGCGTCCTCGTCGCCGGTGAGTGGTACCCGGCCCTGAAGATGGCCTGGGTCGAGGGCACCAGCCTGATCACGTGGATCGACAGGAACGCCCGGGACACGGCAGCCGTCCTCAGGACGGCCGAGCGGTTCGCCGCGCTGGTCGCCGACTTGGAGAAGCTCGGCGTCGCCCACGGCGACCTCCAGCACGGCAACCTCCTGGTCGCCGCCGACGGAACGCTCCGCCTCGTTGACTATGACGGGATGTACGTGCCCGCACTCAAGGGGCAGGGCGCCACGGAGAACGGGCACCGCAACTACCAGTCCCCGGCCCGCACGAGCGCGGACTTCGGCCCCGCGATGGACCGCTTCTCGGCATGGGTCATCTACCTCAGCCTCGTGGCGACTGCCACCGATCCCATCATCTGGGACCAACTGCACGAAGATCAGGGCGAGTTCCTGATCCTGAAAGAGGACGACTTCAAGGAACCGCGGACCTCACTGGCCTGGAGCCTGCTGCTGACCCATGCCGACCCGGGCCTCCGAGCGCTGGCCGCACAGACGCACGGGCACCTCACCTCGGCCGCCCACGCCGTTCCCCCGCTGTCCACGGCCGGAGCGATCCCGACCCCGATCCCGACCCCACGCCCGGCCCCCGCGGCGGCCCAGCAGGGCGGACCCCCCTCCTGGCTGGCGGGGCACATTCCGCAGCACCCGCAGAGCACGCCTGCGGTAAGCAGCGGGGGTACGGGCACGGCCGCCGGTACGGTCCTCGCGCGCCGGCGCCCCGCGGACATCCTCTCGGGTGTCTTCGCCCTGACCGGATCGGCCGCACCGGCCACGCTGACCGCCATCAGCGTGCTGCCGACCGGCTACATGGCCGCCGCCCAGCTGGGGGCTCTGCTCCTGTCCGGCGGAGCCCTCCACGCCACCCGGCGCGCCCGCCCCGAGGCGCGGGCCTCGAAGGCCCGGGTGCAGGTGCTCCGACAGCGGGTGGGCGCATTGGCGGACTCCGCGGCCGCGGCCCAGAAGATCCACCAGGAGATCGAAGCTCTGAATGCGGCCGGCGTGACCCGGGACACACAGATCAGCCAACAGATCAAGAGCTTCCAGACCGAGCTGCGCGACGAGCAGTCGCGGATCACCGTCGCGCTCAACAAGGAGACCGGCAGCCTCAGGACCAAGCTGAGCGGATTGACCACCAGGGAGCAGAAGCAACTGGACGCCGCGCTGGCGTCGACGGTCAAGACGCACGTCCAGGACAGACTCCGCCGGACCCCCATCCAGGACGTCAAGAAACTCTCCAACATGGGCAGCGGGACGGTCACAGCGCTGATCGCCGCCGGTATCCGCACCGCCGCCGACTTCACTGGGGTCCGGTACGTACAGGGCAGCAGGTACGGAAACCGCGACGCGTATCTCATCCGCTCCACCGGCCAGCAGGTCAAGGTTCCAGGGGTCGGCGAGGTCCGCGCCACCGCGCTCGAAAGCTGGCGGTCTTCGCTGGAGCAGCGGGCTCGGAAGTCGGCTCCCACCAGCGTGGGCGTCCAGGAACGGGCCGCGATCCGCCAACAGTTCGGCGCACAGAAGAAGAGATACGAAGCGGAGATCACGCAGGCTGAGGGCGCAGCCCGACGCAAGCGCGACCAGCTACAGCAGCGCATCACCACTCGCCTGCAACAGGCCAACAAGGAGAAGCAGCAGCACCAGGCGGCCACCCAGCACCAGCGCGCGGTACTGCTCCAACGCCAGGCCCAACTCGCCGACGCCACCACCACGCACGACCTGCTGGCCACCCAGCTCGCCACGGCCGACGCGGAGCACCGCCGCGGCTTCGGCCTGCGTCGCTACCTCCGCTTTGTCGTGACGGGCCACTGACCTGCCACCCGCCACGGAGCGGCCGCGCGAGGCCAAAAAGAGCAAGGCCGCCAGGAAGGCCGTACCGAGGGATGGAAGCCCCTCCGCTCACGCACGAGGTCTCGGACCCCCGCCGCCGCACATGCCGGAACCCCGGAAATAGCAAAACCCCCAGGTCACGGCGAGTGAGTCCTGGGGGTTCTACAGAGCCGCCTTCGGGATTCGAACCCGAGACCTACGCATTACGAGTGCGTTGCTCTGGCCAGCTGAGCTAAGGCGGCACCGCTGGGGAGACAAGAATTTCCCTGGTGGGAGGCTCTCATCAGCAGCGGCCCAAAGTCTACAGGGTTAAACGGGGTGCCCCGAACAGGGGTCTTCGGCGGGGGTCAGCACTTCGTGCGGTCCTGGGGAGCGGTGCCCTCCAGGAGGTAGCGGTTGATCGCCGAGTCGATGCATTCGCTGCCCCGGCCGTACGCCGTGTGGCCGTCGCCGTCGTAGGTCAGCAGGGTGCCCGAGTCGAGCTGGGCCGCCAGGGCCTCGGCCCACTTGTACGGGGTCGCCGGGTCGCGGGTGGTGCCGACGACCACGATCGGCGGGGCGCCCTTCGCGTGCAGGGCCTCGGCCGTGCCGGTGGCCTTCGTCGGCCAGTACGTGCAGTTCATCGAGGCCCAGGCCAGGCCCGCGCCGAAGACCGGGGAGGCCTTCTCGAAGGAGGGCAGGGCCTTCTCGACCGCATCGGGGCCGGTGAAGGCCGGGGGCTGGTCGAGGCAGTTGACGGCGGCGTTCGCCGACATGAGGTTGGCGTACTTGCCGTCCGACCCGCGCTCGTAATAGCTGTCGGCGAGGGCGAGCAGCCCGTCGCCGTCACCCTCCTTGATCGCGGACGACAGGGCCTCGCGCAGCTGCGGCCAGGAGTTCTCGTCGTACAGCGCGGCGATCACCCCGGTCGTCGCCAGCGACTCGCCGAGCGTGGTGCGCGACCGGTCGGACGTGGTGATCGGCTGGGCGTCGACCTTCCGGAAGAACTCCTTCAGGCGCTCCGCGACCTGTTCCGGGGTGCCCTGGCCGAGCGGGCAGTCCGGCTGCTTCGCGCAGTCCGCGGCGAAGGCACGGAAGGCGGTCTCGAAGCCCTCCGTCTGGTCCCGGTTCAGGTCGAGCGCGGGCCGGGAGGGGTCCATCGCCCCGTCCAGGACCAGCCGTCCGGTCCGGCCGGGGAAGAGGTCGGCGTACGTCGCCCCGAGGAAGGTGCCGTACGAGGCTCCGACGTAGTTGAGCTTCTCGTCGCCCAGCACCGCACGCAGGACGTCCATGTCGCGGGCCGCGTCGACCGTGGACACGTGCGGCAGGATCCGCTGCGAGTGCGCCTGGCAGGCGGCCGCGAACTCCTTGAAGGCGGCCACCAGCAGGGCCTGCTCCGCAGTCGAGTCCGGTGTCTGGTCCACCTGGGTGTACTTGTCCATGGCCGGGCCGTCCAGGCATTCCACGGGGCTGCTGCGGTCCACGCCGCGCGGGTCGAAGGAGACCATGTCGTACGCGGCGCGCACCGGGGCCGGGTAGCCGATGCCCGCGTACGCCTGGAGGTAGCCGATGCCGGAGCCGCCCGGGCCGCCCGGATTCACCACGAGCGACCCGAGCCGCTTGGCGGGGTCCGTGGCCTTGCGGCGGGACACCGCGATGTCGATGTCCCCGGCCCCGGGGTTCTCGTAGTCCAGCGGGACCTTCATGGTGGTGCAGTCGAAGCCGGGCACACCGCACTCGCGCCAGGTCAGCTTCTGGTCGTAGTACGGGCGCAGCGCGGCCGGGACGGCGGCCGGCTCGGCCGACGGCGCCTCCGGGGACCCGCCGGAGGACGCGGCGGCGCGGGGTGTTCCCGAACCGCCCGAGGTGCACCCGGAGAGCAGTAGCCCCGCAGCGGCGATCACGGTCCCGGTGGTGCGCAGCAGGCGACTGGTGTCCATTCCCGGAGCCTACGGCCTGCGGGCAGACGGGGGGCGGTACCACCCGCGCCGGGCGGCGGACGGCCGCCCGGGCACGGGGCGCCGCCCCGCACGGACCGGCGGCGTCTGCGGCCCGCCGCCCGGACCCCTCGAACGGGTGAGGCCGTCAACCTGAGTCCCAGCCGATGTCGCTCGGGTCAGCCCGCGCGCAGCGACATCGTCATCGCCTCGACGGCGAGCAGCGGGGCGACGTTGCGGTCCAGCGCCTGCCGGCACGCGATGATCGCCTCGATCCGCCGCAGCGTGCGCTCCGGGCCCGACTCCCGGGCGATCCGGTCCAGGTCGTGCCGTATCTCCTCGTTCGCGATGGCCAGGGCGGAGCCGAGCTGGAGGGCCAGTACGTCCCGGTAGAAGCCGGTGAGGTCGGTCAGGGCCAGGTCGAGGCTGTCGCGCTGCGTACGGGTGCGACGGCGCTTCTGCCGGTCCTCCAGCTCCTTCATCACGCCCGCCGTACCGCGCGGCATCCGCCCGCCCGTGCCCGCTCCGGCGCCGAGCGCGGCCCGCAGCTCCTCGGTCTCCTTGGTGTCGACCTCTTCCGCGACCTGCTTGGCGTCCTCCGCGGCGGCGTCGACCAGCTCCTGCGCGGCCTTCAGGCAGTCGCCCACGTCGGCCACGCGCAGCGGCATCCGCAGCACGGTGGCGCGCCGTGAGCGGGCCGCCTCGTCGGTGGCGAGCCGACGGGCCCGGCCGATGTGCCCCTGGGTCGCGCGGGCGGCCGCCTGCGCCACGGCCGGCTCGATGCCGTCGCGCCGCACCAGCACCTCGGCGACGGCGGACACCGGCGGGGTGCGCAGCGAGAGGTGCCGGCAGCGGGAACGGATGGTGGGCAGCACGTCCTCCAGCGAGGGGGCGCACAGCAGCCACACGGTCCGCGGGGCGGGCTCCTCCACGGCCTTGAGCAGGACGTTGCCCGCGCCTTCCGTCAGCCGGTCGGCGTCCTCCAGGACGATGACCTGCCAGCGTCCGACGGCCGGGGAGAGCTGCGCCCGGCGCACCAGGGCCCGGGTGTCCTTGACGCCGATGGACAGCTGGTCGGTACGGACGATCTCCACATCGGCGTGGGTACCGATCACGGTGGTGTGGCAGCCGTCGCAGAACCCGCAGCCCGGTTCCCCGCCGAGGGCGCGGTCCGGACTGGTGCACTGGAGGGCGGCCGCGAAGGCGCGGGCGGCCGTGGACCGCCCCGAGCCGGGCGGGCCGGTGAACAGCCAGGCGTGCGTCATCTTGGAGGCGGCCGGCGGCGGGGTCCGCGCTTCGATGGCGGTGACCAGGGCGTCGGCGTCGACCGCGGCGGCGGCGAGCTGCGTCTGGACCCGCTCCTGTCCCACCAGGTCGTCCCATACGGGCATCCCGCCCACCACCTTTCCTCGCGTGCCGTCCGCACCGTCCGTGCCGTCTGCTCACCCAGTGTGGCGGCTCCCACTGACAATCCCGGCCATCGGGCCGCCCGCACCGCCGCCTGCGGTCAGCGGCGGCTCGGCCCCCGGCCCTGGTCGTCCTCGTCGTCCCGGCGCCGTCCCAGCAGCTCGTCGGCCAGCGTGGGCAGATCGTCCAGCGGAGTCTCCTCCGCCCAGTCCGAGCGGGGCCTGCGCGGCCGGCCGTCCTCGGCGGGGAGCGGCAGTTCACGGGTCGCGTCGTTGCCCGAGTCACGGAAGATGCCCGGCGGGACCCGGTCGGCCGGGTTCTCCTCGGGGCGCTGGGCGGTCGGCCGCGACGCGGAGTACGAGGCCCGGGGCGCCGCCGGCCGCGTCGCCGCAGCCTCGCCGGTGCCGGTACCCGTGCCCGTGCCCGTGGGGCGTACGGGCGGCAGGACCGCCGTCTCGTCCGCCGGACCGGTCGCGCGTACGGGCGGCAGCACCGCCGTCTCGTCCGCCGGACCCGCCGCGGGACGGGCCGCCGCCGGATCGGCCTGCGGCACCGGGACCGTCTGGGTGACATCGTCCGGCTGCACGACCCGCTTGACGACCGGAGTCTCGATCGTGACGGCCTCGTCGTGGTGCGGCTCCTTGCGCAGGTCCGCCTTGGGCGCGGCAGCAGGGGCGGCAGCGGGCGCAGCCGCCGGGGCAGCCGCCGGGGCAGCCGGCACCGACGCCGAAGCAGCCGCCACCGAGGCGGCAGCAGCGGCAGCCGCGGCCGCAGCGGACCTCGCCGCCGCCTCGGCCGCCGAGGCCTCGGCCAGCCGCCGCGCCTCCTCGGCCTTCAGCAGGGCCTCCTCGGCCCGCCGCTGCTTCTCCAGCCGGCGCTCCTCGGCCTCGGCGTGCAGCCGGGCCTCCTCCTCCGCCTGCTTGCGCAGCCGCTCCTGCTCCACCGCGCGGGCCTTCTCCTCGGCCTCCAGCCGCAGCCGCTCGGCCTCGGCCCGTGCGCGGGCCTCCTCCTCGGCGCGCAGCCGGGCTTCCTCGGCCTTCCGGGCGGCCTCCGCCTCGGCGGCGATCCGGGCCTCCTCGGCCTCGCGGGCCTTGCGTGCCTCTTCCTCGGCCAGCAGCCGGGCTTCCTCCGCCTTCCGCGCGGCCTCTTCCTCGGCCTTGCGCTTGGCTTCCTCGATGGCGAGCCGGCGGGCCTCCGCCTGCGCGGCGACCTCGGCCTCCGACAGCGGGAGCATCCGGTCCAGCCGGTGGCGCACGACGGTGCTGACCGACTCCGGGTCCTGGCCCGCGTCGACCACCAGGTAGCGCCCGGGGTCGGCCGCGGCCAGGGTCAGGAATCCGGCGCGCACCCGCTGGTGGAACTCCGCGGGCTCCGACTCCAGCCGGTCCGGCGCCTCGGTGAACCGCTCCCGGGCCGTCTCCGGCGACACGTCGAGCAGCACGGTCAGGTTCGGTACGAGCCCGTCCGTGGCCCAGCGCGAGATGCGGGCGATCTCGGTCGGGGCCAGGTCCCGGCCGGCGCCCTGGTAGGCCACCGAGGAGTCGACGTAGCGGTCGGTGATGACCACCGCGCCGCGCTCCAGGGCGGGCCGTACGACGCTGTCCACGTGCTCGGCGCGGTCGGCCGCGTACAGCAGGGCCTCGGCGCGGTTCGACAGGCCCGCGGAGGACACGTCGAGCAGGATCGACCGCAGCCGCTTGCCGACCGGGGTGGCCCCGGGCTCGCGGGTGACGACGACCTCGTGGCCCTTGGCCCGTATCCAGTCGGCCATGGCCTGCACCTGGGTGGACTTGCCGGCGCCGTCGCCGCCCTCCAGGGCGATGAAGAACCCGGCGTCGGACGCGGCCTGCACCGGCTCACCGCCGCGCAGCGCCTCGCGCAGGTCTCGCCGCAGCGGTACGCCGCTGCGGTCGTCGGCCTTGGCCAGGACGATGACGGCGACCGGCAGCAGCAGGGCGCCGACCAGCATCAGGGTGAAGGCCGCGCCGCCGTGGGCGAAGACGACCTCGCCGGCGGCCAGCCGGTGCGGTCCGATCAGGGCGGCGAGCAGCGGGGCGGCCACGGCTCCGACGGCCACGGAGACCCGGACGACGGCCTGCAGGTGCTCGGTGACCCGGGCCCGGCGGAACTCCTCGGTCTCCTGGTCGAGCAGCGTGTGCCCGGTGTTCGCGGCGACGCCCGCGGCGGTACCCGCGAGCAGGGAGAGGAACACCACCGTCGAGGTGTCCGGAACCAGCCCGGTCAGCAGCAGCGACAGCCCGGCCACCCCGACGGCCAGCGCCAGCAGGCGGCGCCGGGACAGGGAGGGGAGCACCTTGCCGGCCTGGGTGGCGCGGATGCCGAGGGCGGTGCCGCCGAGCAGGGCCAGTACGAACAGCGAGAACGCGGCCGCTCCGCCCCCCAGGTCGGTGGCGTGCAGGACGGCCACGGCGGCGGCGGAGGCGACGGCCCCGGCGACGGCGGCGCAGACGAGGACGAGCAGCGGGATGGCTCCCGTGCGCCCCTTCTCCGGCCGGTCCCCCGCCTTGGGGGCGCGCAGGCCCTCCAGCGGGGAGCGCGGACGCGGGGTCTTCGTCGCGGGCAGCACCAGCGGGAGCAGCAGCGATACGGAGGCGGCGAACAGACCGGAGGCCACGTACGAGCCCAGGGCCGCCTGGTTCTCGGCGAACCAGCCGATGCCGAGGCCGAGGGCCTTGCCGATCAGCGTCGAGGCGAGCAGCGCGGCCGCGGCGACCGGCAGCGCGGCGAAGGCGGTGCGCAGGTTCAGCCGGCGCAGGGCGTCGAGGTGGTCGGGCAGCGGCCGTACGGTCGCCCCCTCCGGCGGCGGCGCCGGCAGCAGGCCGGGCGCGGCGCTGTCCTTGGCCAGCACCCACATCCGCTCGGCGGCGCCGGAGACGAAGACGGTGGCGAGCAGGGCGGTGAGCGCGTTCGGGCCGATCCAGTCGAGCCACAGCGGGGCCACGACGAAGAGGCCGAGCCGCAGTCCGTCGGCGCCGACCATCGTCCAGCGGCGGTCCAGCTTGCCGCCGGAGGCGGTGAGCTGCGACAGGGGCCCGAGGAGGACCGCGCCGAACAGGACGGTGGACAGCACGCGGACGCCGAAGACGGCGGCCACGGCGAGGGCCCAGCCGGTGTAACCACCGCCGAAGGACCCCTGGTCCACTGCTGCCTGGAAGACCAGGAGCACCAGGACCAGCAGGGCGAGGGCATCGCCGATGCCGCTCACCAACTGCGCGCTCCACAGACGGCGCAGCCCGGGGGTGCGCAGCAGGGCGCGCACCGCGCGCTCGCGGGAGTCCGCGGCGAGGGCTTCGTCGTAGGTGGGGGCGGTGTCGGCGGTGGCGGTCACGACCGTTGGCTGCTCGGCTCGCGTCATCCGCCCAGCCTATCCGCTGCGCTTGGCGGGTGCGGAGCCCTGTGGACAAGGTCCGGTGTGACCCCCGACCCACCGGAAAAAACAGGGCCCGTGCGCATCGCACGGGCCCTGTCTGTGGCTGATCGGCGCCTACTCGTCCGCCGCCGCGACCGCCTTCTTCGCGACCGCCTTCTTGGCCGTGGTCGCCTTCTTCGCGGTCGTCGTCTTCTTGGCCGCCGTCGTCTTCTTGGCGGCAGCGGTCTTCGTCGCCGTCGCCTTCGTCGCCGTCGCCTTCTTCGCCGGGGCCTTCTTCGCGGGAGCCTTCTTGGCCGTCTTCTTCACCGGACCCTTGGCACGCTTCTCCGCGAGCAGCTCGTAGCCCCGCTCCGGCGTGATGGTCTCGACGTCGTCGTCCCGCCGCAGCGTCGCGTTCGTCTCGCCGTCCGTCACGTACGGGCCGAACCGGCCGTCCTTGACGACCACCGGCTTCTCGCTGACCGGGTCGGTCCCCAGCTCCTTCAGCGGCGGCTTCGCAGCCGCACGCCCCCGCTGCTTCGGCTGCGCGTAGATCGCGAGCGCCTGCTCCAGGGTGATGGCGAAGAGCTGGTCCTCGGTCTCCAGCGACCGCGAGTCCGTGCCCTTCTTCAGGTACGGGCCGTAGCGGCCGTTCTGCGCGGTGATCTCCGCGCCCTCCGCGTCCACGCCCACGACCCGGGGAAGGGACATCAGACGCAGGGCGTCCTCGAGGGTGACCGTGTCCAGGCTCATCGACTGGAACAGCGAGGCCGTCCGCGGCTTCACCGCGTTCTTGCCCGTCTTCGGCGTGCCCTCGGGCAGGATCTCGGTCACGTACGGCCCGTAGCGACCGTCCTTCGCGACGATTTCGTTCCCGCTGATCGGGTCCTTGCCCAGCTCGAACTCGCCGCTCGGCTTCGCGAAGAGCTCCTCCGCGTACTCGACCGTCAGCTCGTCGGGGGCCATCTCCTCGGGGACGTCCGCCCGCTGGTGGCCCTCGGTGTCCTTCTCGCCGCGCTCCACGTACGGCCCGTAGCGGCCGACGCGCAGCACGATGCCCTCGCCGACGGGGAAGGAGGAGATCTCCCGGGCGTCGATCGCGCCCAGGTCGGTCACCAGCTCCTTCAGACCGCCGAGCGCGTCGCCGTCGGCCGGCACGACCTCGGTCGCGTCCTCCGCGCCGAAGTAGAAGCGCTTGAGCCACGGCACGGACTGGGCCTCGCCCCGCGCGATGCGGTCGAGGTCGTCCTCCATCTTGGCGGTGAAGTCGTAGTCGACGAGCCGGCCGAAGTGCGTCTCCAGCAGATTCACCACGGCGAACGACAGGAAGGACGGCACGAGCGCCGTGCCCTTCTTGAAGACGTACCCGCGGTCCAGGATCGTGCCGATGATCGACGCGTACGTCGACGGGCGGCCGATCTCCCGCTCTTCCAGCTCCTTGACCAGCGAGGCCTCGGTGTAGCGGGCCGGCGGCTTGGTCGAGTGGCCGTCGACCGTGACCTCCTCGGCCGACAGCGCGTCGCCCTCGGCGACCTGCGGAAGGCGCTTCTCCCGGTCGTCGAGCTCGGCGTTCGGGTCGTCCGCGCCCTCCACGTAGGCCTTCATGAAGCCGTGGAAGGTGATCGTCTTGCCGGAGGCCGAGAACTCGGCGTCGCGGCCGTCGGCCGAGCGGCCGCCGATCTTCACGGTCACCGAGTTGCCGACCGCGTCCTTCATCTGGGAGGCGACGGTGCGCTTCCAGATGAGCTCGTACAGGCGGAACTGGTCGCCGGTCAGACCGGTCTCGGCCGGGGTGCGGAAACGATCACCCGAAGGACGGATCGCCTCGTGCGCCTCCTGCGCGTTCTTGACCTTGCCCGCGTAGACGCGGGGCTTCTCCGGCAGGTACTCGGCCCCGTAGAGCTGCGTGACCTGCGCGCGCGCCGCCGACACCGCGGTGTCGGAGAGCGTCGTGGAGTCGGTACGCATATAGGTGATGAAGCCGTTCTCGTACAGCTTCTGCGCGACCTGCATCGTCGCCTTCGCACCGAAGCCGAGCTTGCGCGAGGCCTCCTGCTGGAGCGTCGTCGTACGGAACGGGGCGTACGGGGAGCGGCGGTACGGCTTGGACTCGACCGACCGGACGGCGAACGAGGTCTCCGTCAGTGCGGCGGCCAGCGCCCGTGCGTTCGCCTCGTCGAGGTGCAGCACCTCGCTCTTGAGCTGCCCGGTCGAACCGAAGTCGCGGCCCTGCGCCACGCGCTTGCCGTCCACCGTGTTCAGGCGGGCGACCAGCGTGGAGGGGTCGGAGGCGTCACCGGCGCGGCCGGTGGCGAAGGTGCCGGTCAGGTCCCAGTACTCGGCCGAGCGGAAGGCGATGCGCTCGCGCTCCTTCTCGACGACCATGCGGGTGGCCACCGACTGGACGCGGCCCGCCGACAGCTTCGGCATGACCTTCTTCCACAGGACCGGCGAGACCTCGTAGCCGTAGAGGCGGTCGAGGATGCGGCGGGTCTCCTGGGCGTCGACCATGCGCTGGTTGAGCTCGCGCGGGTTGGCGACGGCGTCGCGGATCGCGTCCTTGGTGATCTCGTGGAAGACCATCCGGTGGACGGGGACCTTGGGCTTGAGGACTTCCTGCAGGTGCCACGCGATGGCTTCGCCCTCGCGGTCCTCATCGGTGGCGAGGAAGAGTTCGTCGGACTCGGCCAGCAGCTCCTTGAGCTTCCTGACCTGGGCCTTCTTATCGGCGTTGACGACGTAGATCGGCGCGAAGTCGTGTTCGACGTCCACACCGAGACGGCGGACCTCACCGGTGTACTTGTCGGGAACCTCGGCCGCGCCACTCGGGAGGTCGCGGATGTGCCCGACGCTCGCCTCGACGACGTATCCGGGGCCGAGATAGCCCTTGATCGTCTTCGCCTTGGCAGGGGACTCGACGATGACGAGTCGGCGGCCGCCCTTTGCGGTCTCGCTAGTCGGGGACAACTTGGCTCTTCTCTCCGGTCGGCACTCGGTCGCAGTACGGCGACGCTGCGGAGTGTGACGGTACAACCCGCCCCCGTGTCAAACGGCAGAAGCCCGCAACGGCCACTCGAACGGTAACCCGACAAGTGCCATTTCTGCCGCCCGGATGCCGCGCCGGGCCCTCCGCACTCACCGGGCAGAGTGGCCGAAGGGCCGTCTGGCCCCGCCTCCGGACCCCTCCCCACGTCGCTCTTTGCCCCGTGAGTACGATCCTGCGCGCATTCCGGACGACCGGGCGAAACCCGGCGCGCCGCCGGAGCCTGGGCGACATCCGGCCGATCAGCCGGAGCCACGAACCGCAAGCCGCGCCCCGGCCGGCCCGAGGCGGCCACCACACCGGGGGCGACCCGCCCCGGCTCCACGGCCCCGGCCTCACCGATCCGGCGTCACAGCCGTCCGAGGCACCAGACCCCGAGGACCAGCGAGACCCCGCCGGAGAGCAGGGCCACAGGTACGGCCACGACGGGGCGCACGCCCTCGGCCACCGGCGCACCGCGCAGGGCGCGCGCCCCCGTCCACGCCAGCAGAGCGGCCCCGAACAGCAGGAACACGGCCGCCGCGAAGATCGCCGGGCCGTGCTCCATGCCGCTCACCTCATCCCCCGGGCCGCTCTCGGGATCCCCCCGGATCCCGCTGCACCGGAGGATTTCAGCCCCGGGGAGACGCCGGGCGAACCTGGGGTTACATCCTGGCTCCGCCTGCCCGAAGGCCCGGCTGACCCACCTGCCCGGCGGCCCGACGAGCTGGTGGGTCCGCCGCGGCGCGCCCCGCGCACCACCGCGCACCGCCGGAGCCGCCGCCCCTACTCCCCGGCCGCTCCCGCTTCCGTTTCCGCCCCGGTCACCGGTTCCAGGAACCCCTGCTCGACCAGCATCCGGATCGCCTCGGGCGTCCGGTCCCGCAGGACCACCGGGTCCTCCTCCACCAGCTGGGCGATGGCGTCCAGAATCCGCCCCGCGCTCAGTGATCCGTCACACACCCCGGCGAAGCCGGCCCCGACCGTGTCGACCTTGGTGGCGCGCCGCATGCCCCGGTTCTGCCGGAGCACGACGTGTTCCGGATCCTCCGCGCCGGGCGCGCCGACCTGCTCCTGCACGACCTCCGCGGTCAGCCGGAAGTAGCCCGTGAGCAGGGCCGCGTCATCGTGGTCGCGCAGGTAGTCCTGACGCGCGAAGTGGGCCAGGACGGCCTCCCCGAGCGGCTGTTCCACCGAGTGCGGCCACTCCTCGACCACGATCGACGGCTCCGCCGCGTCGCTGCGCCGCAGCGTGATCCAGCCGAAGCCGACCGCCTTGGTCTTGCGGGCTTCGAACTCGTCCAGCCAGTCCTCGTACCGCTGTTCGTACTCGGCCGGATCGGTGCGGTGGTCGCCGGCGTCGCGCAGCCACAGCTCCGCGTACTGCGTCACGTCCTGCACGTCGCGCTGCACGATCCAGGCGTCGCAGCCGCGCGGCACCCAGGCCCGCACCCGGTCGTGCCAGTCCTCGCCGTCCACGTGCTGCCAGTTGCCCAGGAACTGCGCGAATCCGCCCGGGTTGAGCCGGGCTCCGGCCTCCTGGACCAGGGTCCGGCACAGGTCGTCGCCGCCCATCCCGCCGTCCCGGTACGTCAGCCGGGCTCCCGGGGAGATCACGAAGGGCGGATTCGACACGATCAGGTCGTACGTGGCTTCGCCGACCGGCTCGAACAGCGAACCGGCGAGCAGTTCCGCCTCGGGGGCCCCCGACAGCGCCAGCGTCAACCGGGTGAATTCCAGGGCCCGCGGGTTGACATCGGTCGCCGTGACCCGGGTCGCGTGCTGGGCGGCGTGCAGCGCCTGGATGCCGGATCCGGTGCCGACGTCGAGGGCCGAGCCGACCGGCGTGCGGATGGTGATCCCGGCCAGCGTCGTGGAGGCGCCGCCGACACCGAGGACCACGCCCTCCTCGCGGTGGCCGATCCCACCGGCCCCGCCGACGGCGCAGCCGAGGTCCGAGACGATGAACCAGTCCTCGCCGTCCGGCCCGCCGTACGGGCGCACGTCCACGGTGGCGTGCAGTTCGTCGCCCTCGCGCCGCAGCCAGCCGTCGGCCATCGCCGCGTCGACGGGCAGGGCGGCCGCGGCGTGCACGTACGGCACCGGCTGCCGCAGCAGGAACAGCCGGATCAGGCTCGCGAGGGGCCCGTCGCCGCTGCTGCGCGTGGCGCGCAGGGCGGGGACCGTCTCGCTGCGGGCCAGCGCGGCGTACGCCGGGGCACCGAGCAGGTCGAGCAGCCCGTCGGCGGTGAAGCCCGCGGCGAGGAACGCGGCGCGGAGCTCGGCCGCGCGGGCCGACGAGGGGAGGCGGGCGGGCAGACCGGGGGGAAGGCTGGTGGTACTCACCCGCCCATTGTGGCCGCTGCGGCCGCCATTGCCCGCGCCACACGGCCTTCGGCGTGGGCGGCCGCCGGCGCCGCGAGCTCCCGCCCGGCGGGACGCACCCCGGGACGGGCCCCGCCGGGGCGCAGCTCCGTAAGGCCGGACCCTGCCCCGGACCCCGACCGCGACCCCGATACCACCCCGGTCCGCCCCCGGACA
>NZ_JBHXKA010000106.1:0-28618 GCF_042722885.1 Streptomyces sp. NPDC058401 | reverse complement strand
CACCACCCCGGTCGCTCGGCGACCGGGGTGGTGCGGGATCAGGCATCCGGATCAGGCATCCGGATCAGGCGTCGATGTGCTCCGGGCCGGCCGCCGCGGCCTCGGCCTCGGCCTGCTTCTTCGAGGCGATCAGGCTGGTGATCGTGGTGATCACCAGGACACCGCAGATGACGCCCAGGGAGACCGGGATGGAGATCTGCGGGACGTGCAGGCCCGACTCGTGGAGGGCGTGCAGCACGAGCTTGATGCCGATGAAGCCGAGGATGACGGAGAGGCCGTAGCTGAGGTGGACCAGCTTCTTGAGCAGGCCGCCGATGAGGAAGTACAGCTGACGCAGACCCATGAGGGCGAAGGCGTTGGCGGTGAAGACGATGTACGGGTCCTGGGTGAGGCCGAAGATCGCGGGGATGGAGTCCAGGGCGAACAGCACGTCGGTGGTGCCGATGGCGAGCATGACGACCATCAGCGGGGTCAGGACGCGCTTGCCGTTGTTCTGGATGAAGAGCTTCGTGCCGTGGTAGCGGTCGGCGACGCCGAACTTCTTCTCGATGGACTTGAGGAGACGGTTCTCCTCGAACTCCTCTTCCTCCTCGTCCTTGCGGGCTTCCTGGATCAGCTTCCACGCGGTGTAGATGAGGAACGCGCCGAAGATGTAGAAGACCCACGAGAAGTTGGTGATGATCGCGGCGCCGGCGGCGATGAAGATGGCGCGCAGGACGAGCGCGATCAGCACGCCGATCAGCAGCACCCGCTGCTGGAGCTGTGAGGGCACGGCGAACTTCGCCATGATCAGGACGAAGACGAAGAGGTTGTCCACGCTGAGCGACTTCTCGGTGATGAAGCCGGCGAAGAACTCCTGCGAGGCCTGGCCGTGGCCGAACACCAGCAGGCCGAGACCGAAGAGCATCGCGAGGACGATCCAGACGACCGTCCAGATCCCCGCTTCCTTCATGGAGACGTCGTGCGGCTTGCGGCCGATGAAGAAATCGGCGCCGATGAGGATGCCCAGACCGAGAATGGTCAGCACCCAGAGGGTCAACGAAACGTCCACTATTTACACGCCTCCGGCAGATGGCTCAGAACTTTGTCAGCGTCATCGCTGCCGGAGGTCTCTTCCACCCGGACGGCCAGGAGGCCACGGGCCGGCGCCCCGGGACCGATTGCAGTCCGTATTGACGGGCACGCCGTAGCAGGAAAGCAGGAATACTCCCCTCCGCACTCACCAGCGTACCCGCCAAAGGCACCTAAGGTAAAGGGAACACCAAGAACTGGTCAGCGGCCGGTCACGTCGCCGGGCGGCGGAC
This sequence comes from Streptomyces sp. NPDC058401, assembly GCF_042722885.1. Taxonomy (NCBI): domain Bacteria; kingdom Bacillati; phylum Actinomycetota; class Actinomycetes; order Kitasatosporales; family Streptomycetaceae; genus Streptomyces; species Streptomyces sp. NPDC058401. Next base: position 27,314 of record NZ_JBHXKA010000106.1, on the reverse strand, counting down.
CGCCCGGCCGCCGCTACCGCGCGCCGCCCCGGGCGGCCGCGACCCGCTCCAGTGCCTGGTCCAGGACCCGGCTGCCCTGCGGGGGCAGATCCGGCTCGAAGATCCAGGCGTGGTGCACCCAGGGGTCGGCGAGGTGGTTGTCCGGTACGGGCGACAGCCGCATCAGCGAGCGCCAGAGCGGGTCCAGCAGCGGCCCGTAGGCCGAGGCCTCGTCACGGTCCGCAACCATCAGGAGGTGCACGCCGACCGCCGGGCCCTCGTCGGCGAGGTAGCGCAAACGGGTGACGGCGCGGTCGTCGAAGCCGTGCGGGAAGTCGTGCACGATCAGCAGCTGGTCCGAGGTGTCCACGTCGGGCGGCAGGTCCTCGGGAGCCCCGGCCCGCACCGCCATCTGTACGAGGTCCACCCGGCGGGTCAGCCGCTCCAGGGTCTCGGTGACCCCCGCGGCCCCGGCCGCGGGCGCCCCGGCCAGCACTCCGGCCCGTACCAGCGGGGCCAGCGAGGCGGCTCCGGCGCCGGCCGCGTCGATGACGTGGACGGCGAACCGGTCGGCGGGGTGCGCGGCGAGCATGCGCGCGGCGTGCGCGACGGCCATGTCCATGGCGGCCCGGCGCAGCCGGTCGGTGTCCATCGCCATGGCCGCCTCGGAGCCGGTGCGGCCGTTGTCGATCCACAGGCCGCGCTCCAGCGGGACCCTGACCAGCATGGGGATGCGCAGGTCGGGCCGCTCGGGCAGGTGCAGGTCGCCCAGGCGCAGGGCGAGGGGGGCTTCGGCGGGCACGGTGTGCGCGTGCCAGACCGGGTTGTCCCAGCGCGCGTACGCGGCAGGCAGCGCGGGCTCGACCACCTCGGACTCGGAGGCGAGCTGGACCAGGTCCCGGTCGAGGACCTCCTGCGCCCGCGCGACCAGTTCCGCGCGGCGGGCCCGGGCGGCGTCCTGGGCGGCGTTCCCGGAGCCGCCGAGGCGGTGGCGGGGGTCGGACAGCGCCTCGTCGAGCTCGCGGTCCAGCCGGGAGTCGGCGAACTCGACGGCCCCGCGGTAGGCGGCGACGGAGCGGGCCAGGTCCTCGAACATGCCCCAGACCTGGTTGTAGAGCCGCTCCTCCATGGACCAGCCGCTCGCGTCCCCGGCGACGGGGCGGGGCGCTTCCCCGGGCCGCGGCGGCGCGGCCGGGCGCGGCGCGGGCTCGGGCGGCTCGGTGCTGGTGCGGCGGCGCGGGTGGGCGTAGCTGATGGTGGGCGGTCCGTCGGCGGTGTCCGGGCCCGGTTCCGGGGGCATCGGCGGGGGCGTGGGCGCGGCCGGAACGTCTTGCGGCGTCGGGGTCGGCGCCGGGGTCGGCGTCGGGGTCGCGGCCGGGACGGGCGCCCGGAGTCCGCGCGGGACGGTCGGGGCCGGGCCGCCGGGCATGACGGCCAGGGTGATGTCGCCGGCCGGCGCCGTGCCCAGGGCGACGGCGGCGAGTTCGGCTGCGGCCGGGGCGGGCAGCCCGGCGTCGGTCAGGAGCGCGCCGAGGCCGCCGGCGTAGCCCTGGCCGACGGCGCGCACCTTCCAGGCGCCCTGGCGCCGGTACAGCTCCAGGGCCACGACGGCGGTCTCCGACTCCAGTCCGGTCAGGGTGTACCCGGCGAGCTCCGCGCCCTCCGGGTCGGCCACGGACACGTAGGAGGCGGGGACCGCGCCGAAGTGCCCCGGCCCGCCGGGCGGCAGGACCAGGACGAGGCCGACCCGGTGGACGGCCGGTGCGACCGCGTCGAGGTCGACCGCTATGCGGTGCTGCCCGGAGGGCGCCCCGGGCACTTCGAGCCCGGGGAGGGTGCGGGCGCCCGGGTGGGCGACCGCCCCGGGGCCGGCGAGCCGGCCCGTGTCGTCGCCGAGGTGGGCCAGGGCGAGCACGGGCGTGCCCGCCGAGACCCTGATCTCCACCCGGCTCCGGGACAGGGGGTGGTTCTGCCCCCGGACCAGTTCGGCCGTCATCGTGCAGCCCCTCCCCCGTACCCGTTCTTCTGCCGGGCCCTCGATCGCACCCGGTCCTGCCGTGCCGTGCCGTCCTGCGGTGTTACTGCCGTGCTGTCCTGCGGTGCTGCTGGTGTGCCGTGCGGCCGGTCCTGCTTACAGGTGCGGCAGGATCGCCGGCATCAGGTCCTGGAAGGTACGGCCGTTGGCCGGGTTCCCGAGGGCCGTCATCTGCCAGCCGGCGCCGACGCGCGACACCTTCGCCATGATCTGGGCGGTGTACTGGCCGCCGCCGTCCAGCGTGTAGCGGGCCAGCTCCTGGCCGTTGGTCTCGTCGACGATGCGGCAGAAGGCGTTCTCCACCTCCTGGAACGTCTGGCCGGTGAAGGAGTTCACCGTGAAGACGATCTGGTCGATGTGCACCGGCACGCGCTGCAGGTCGACGAGGATCGACTCGTCGTCCCCGCCCTGGCCGACGCCGCCGACGAGGTTGTCACCCGTGTGCTTGACCGAGCCGTCGTCGCTCTGCAGGTGCCGGAAGAAGACGACGTCCACGGGCTGCTTGTCGGCGAAGAGCACCGCCGACGCGTCGAGGTCGATCTCCCTGGTCCGCGAGCCGAACAGCCCCCGGCGCTTGGCCGCCTGCCAGCCGAGGCCCATGCGGACCGCGGTCAGCGTGCCTCCGTCCGCCTTCTGCAGACTGATGGCCTGACCCTTGGTCATGTTGACCGTCACGCGCTGTCCCCTCTCCATAGCCCTCCCCCGATGGGGGTGCGCAGCGTGTTCCTGCGGCTGTGCCAACCCTACTGACCGCCTCCGGGTCAGGCGAGGCCCGCTTCCTTCATCTGTCGCAGCTCCTTCTTCAGCTCCCCGACCTCGTCCCGGATCCGGGCCGCGACCTCGAACTGAAGCTCGGCGGCCGCACCCCGCATCCGCTCGGTCATCTGCTCGATGAGCGCGGCCAGTTCGGCGGCGGGACGGTCGGTCGCCACGACGGGACCCTTCCCGCCCTTGGCCCCCTTGGCCCCGGCCTTGCCGCCGGACGCGGCCTGCGCCGCCTTGCCGCCCAGCGCCGGGACGGGCGCCTTGAGGGCCTTGCCGTCCTTGGTCTGCCGGTAGCCGGTGCCGAGGAGCTCCTCGGTGTCGAGCTCCTCGCGGGCGATCGTGGCCACGATGTCGTTGATCTTCTTGCGCAGCGGCTGCGGGTCGATCCCGTGGGCCGTGTTGTAGGCGACCTGCTTCTCGCGGCGCCGGTTCGTCTCGTCGATCGCCTGGGCCATCGCCGGGGTGATGCTGTCCGCGTACATGTGGACCTGGCCGGAGACGTTGCGCGCCGCGCGGCCGATGGTCTGGATCAGCGAGGTGCCGGAGCGCAGGAAGCCCTGCTTGTCGGCGTCGAGGATGGCCACCAGCGAGACCTCGGGCAGGTCGAGGCCCTCGCGGAGCAGGTTGATGCCGACCAGGACGTCGTACTCGCCGGCCCGCAGCTCGCGCAGCAGCTCGATGCGGCGCAGGGTGTCCACGTCGCTGTGCAGGTAGCGGACCTGGATGCCGAGCTCCAGGAAGTAGTCGGTGAGGTCCTCGGACATCTTCTTGGTCAGGGTGGTGACCAGGACCCGCTCGTCCTTCTCCACACGCTGGCGGATCTCGTGCACCAGGTCGTCGATCTGGCCCTCGGTGGGCTTGACCACGACCTCCGGGTCGATGAGTCCGGTCGGGCGGATGATCTGCTCGACGAAGCCGTCGCCGCGCGAGAGCTCGTACTTCCCCGGAGTGGCCGACAGGTAGACGGTCTGGCCGATGCGCTCCTGGAACTCCTCCCACTTCAGCGGCCGGTTGTCGAGGGCCGACGGGAGCCGGAAGCCGTGGTCGACCAGGGTCCGCTTGCGCGAGGCGTCGCCCTCGTACATCGCGCCGATCTGCGGCACGGTGACGTGCGATTCGTCGATGACGAGGAGGAAGTCCTCGGGGAAGTAGTCGATGAGGGTGTTCGGGGCGGAGCCGCGCTCGCGGTCGTCCATGTGCAGCGAGTAGTTCTCGATGCCGGAGCAGGACCCGATCTGGCGCATCATCTCCAGGTCGTAGGTGGTGCGCATGCGCAGGCGCTGCGCCTCCAGCATCTTGCCCTGCTTCTCCAGCTCGGCGAGGCGCTCGGCGAGCTCGGCCTCGATGCCGCGGACCGCCTTCTCCATGCGCTCGGGGCCGGCGACGTAATGGCTGGCGGGGAAGACGTAGAGCTCGCGGTCCTCGCTGATCACCTCGCCGGTCAGCGGGTGCAGGGTGGACAGGGCCTCGATCTCGTCGCCGAACATCTCGATGCGGACGGCCAGTTCCTCGTACACCGGGAAGATCTCGATGGTGTCGCCGCGCACGCGGAAGGTGCCCCGGGTGAAGGCCACGTCGTTGCGGGTGTACTGGATCTCGACGAAGCGGCGCAGGAGCTGGTCCCGGTCCATCTCCTCGCCGACCTTGAGGGGGACCATCCGGTCGACGTACTCCTGCGGGGTGCCCAGACCGTAGATGCAGGACACGGAGGCGACGACGATGACGTCGCGCCGGGTGAGGAGGGAATTGGTCGCGGAGTGGCGCAGCCGCTCCACCTCCTCGTTGATCGAGGAGTCCTTCTCGATGTAGGTGTCCGACTGCGGTACGTACGCCTCGGGCTGGTAGTAGTCGTAGTACGAGACGAAGTACTCGACCGCGTTGTTCGGCAGGAGCTCGCGGAACTCGTTCGCCAGCTGGGCGGCGAGCGTCTTGTTCGGCGCCATCACCAGGGTGGGCCGCTGGAGCTTCTCGATCATCCAGGCGGTGGTCGCCGACTTGCCGGTTCCGGTCGCGCCGAGCAGCACGACATCCTTCTCACCTGCACGGATGCGCTTCTCCAGCTCGGCGATGGCCGCCGGCTGGTCGCCGCTGGGCGTGTAGGAGCTGACGACCTCGAAAGGCGCCACCGTGCGTTCGATCTTCGATACGGGCCGCATGGGTCAACCGTACGACCCCCCACTGACACTCGGTGCCCGCCCGCCCCGTGCGGAGCCGTCCGGGCCTGGTCCGTTTGTCGTAGTTCGGTGGCGGCCCGGTGATCGCCAACCCCATGATCGCCGTACGCGGCTCTCCCTGAAAGTGCGTCGGAAACGCACCGCCGCCAGTGCCTCGCCGCAACGAATGCCGCTCCGCACCTGTTTGACGACAGGAGCAGGGCCCATGACCCGAGGAGAACGCGCATGTACGTCCGATCCGCCGCCGCGGCCACCGCCGCCTTCCTGGGGCTCGCCCTGACCGTGTGCGGTGCGGGCTCCGCCGCGGCCGCACCCGGCCCGGACTGGCTGTCCAACCCGATCGTGTACGCCCACCGGGGGGCTTCGGCGTACGCCCCGGAGAACACCCTGGAGTCGATCGACCTCGCCATGGAGATGGGCTTCGACTGGGTGGAGAACGACGTCCAGCGCACCAAGGACGGGGAGCTCGTGGTCGTCCACGACGACACCCTGGCCCGGACGACCGACGTCGAGCAGGTGTTCCCCGACCGCAAGCCCTGGCGGGTGGGGGACTTCACCGCGGCGGAGATCGCCCGGCTGGACGCGGGCAGCTGGTTCGGCCGGGAGTTCGCGGGCGCCCGCGTACCGACCCTGCGGCAGTACATGAACCGGGTCCAGCGCAACCAGCAGCGCCTGCTCCTGGAAATCAAGAAGCCCGAGCTCTACCCGGGGATCGAACGGCAGACCCTGGACGTGCTGGGCGAGACCGGCTGGCTCGAAGAGAACCACGTGGCCCGCCGGCTGGTGGTCCAGTCCTTCAGCGCCGCCTCGGTCCGCACCGTGCACGAACTGCGCCCCGACCTGTTCACGGCCTTCCTCGGCACCCCCACCCTCGCCGACCTGCCGCGGTACGCCGAGTTCACCGACCGGATCAACCCCTGGTACACCACGATCGACGCCGACTGGGTCGCCGCCGTGCACCGGCTGACCGGCGCCCACGGCAAGGCTCTGGAGGTGGACACCTGGATCGTGGACGACGCCGCGACCGCCCTCAAGGTCCAGGACCTGGGCGTGGACGGGATCATCACCGACAAGCCCGACGTCGTACGGGAAGCGGTCGGCGGGTACTGACGGGCGGGGCCGTCACCGGACCATCCGCAGTGTCAGTGGGGGGCCGTACCGTGAAGGGGTGGACACTCCTGAGCCCCGCGGGCCGCACCTCGAATGGACCGTCGTCGACAGCGGCATCGGCCCGCTGCTCCTCGCCGCCACCCCCGAGGGCCTGGTCAAGGTCGAGTTCCATGCCGGACCGGACCGGGCCGCGCAGCTGATCGGCGCGCTGGTCTCCCGGCTCGGCGCCGACGCCCGGCGCCCGCCGCCCGGCGAGGAGGTCCTGCTGGCCGAGCCGATACGCCAGCTCAACGCCTACTTCGCCGGCACCCTGCGCCGCTTCGACCTGCCCCTGGACTGGCGGCTCAGCTCCGGCTTCAACCGGCAGGTCCTGCTGGAACTGGACCGCACCGTGCCCTACGGGGCGGTCGTGGGGTACGGCGAGCTGGCCGCCCGGGCCGGAGCCCCGGGCGCGGCCCAGGCCGTCGGCAACGCCATGGGCTCCAACCCGCTGCCGCTGGTCGTGGCCTGCCACCGGGTCGTGGAGAACGACGGGGGCATCGGCGGCTTCGGCGGCGGCGTGGAGACCAAGCGCCGCCTCCTGGCCCTGGAGGGTGTCCTCCCCGAGCCGCTGTTCTGAGGGGACCGGCCGTGCTCCCGGTGCTCCCCGTGACCCCGGAAACCCCGTTCCGCCCGCCCCGCAGGGGGTGCGAAACTGCGGCGGTGACCACACCCTGCGCCCTGCCCCCAGCCCCTCCGCATCCCTGTCGGAGGTGGACCGCGTGAGCACCGCGCCCGGCACCGCCCGGCCCGCCGCCACGGTCACCGCCGCCGACCTGCCCCGGCTGCGCCGCCGCACCTCCGCGGTACTGATCGCCGGCCAGGTGCTCGGCGGGATCGGCGTGCCCATCAGCATCGCCCTCGCCCCGGTCCTGGCCACCGAGGTCAGCGGCACCGAGTCGCTCTCCGGCTTCGCCTCGACCGCCTCCGTGATCGGCACCGCGGCCGTCTCGCTGCCGCTCGCCGCGCTGATGACCGCGCGCGGCCGCAGGCCCGGACTGGTCCTCGCCTACGTGATCGGCGCGGCCGGGGCCGCCCTCGTCGTCCTCGCCGCCTCGATCAAGAACTTCCCGCTGCTGATGCTCGGCATGGCCGCCTTCGGAGCCGCCTCCTCGGCCAACCTCCAGGCCCGCTTCGCCGCCGCCGACCTCGCCGAGCCCGACCACCGGGCCCGGGCCATCTCCGTGGTCGTCTGGGCCTCCACCATCGGCGCCGTGCTCGGCCCCAACCTCTCCGCCCCGGCCAGCCGCAGCTTCGAGGGCACCTCCATACCCCCGACGGCGGGGCCCTTCATCTGGGCCGGCGCCGTCTTCCTGCTCACCGCCGCGCTGATCGGCGTACTCCTGCGCCCGGACCCGCTGCTGACGGCCCGCGCGCTCGCCCCGGCCGAGGACCAGACCCGTGCCGGACGTTCGCTGCGCGCCGGGTTCGCCGCCGTCAAGGCCTCCCCCCGGGCCCGGCTCGCGCTGCTCACCATCGCGGTGTCCCACACCGCCATGGTCTCGATCATGGTGATGACCCCGGTCGACCTCGGACACCACGGAGCCGGGCTCCAGCTCATCGGGCTGGTCATCAGCGGGCACATCGCCGGCATGTTCGGCTTCTCGCCGGTCATGGGCTGGCTCGCGGACCGCATCGGCCGGCTGTCCGTCATCGGGCTCGCCGCCGGACTGCTCTCCGTCGCCGCACTGCTCGCCGGCACGGCCGACGGGAACCACACCCAGAGCGCCATCGGACTCTTCCTGCTCGGCCTGGGCTGGTCGGCCGGCATGGTGTCCGGCTCCGCGCTGCTGACCGACTCGGTGCCGCAGGCCGCGCGGGCCGCCGTACAGGGCCTGGGCGACCTCACCATGAACACGGCCGCCGGGGTCGGCGGCGCCGCCGCCGGACTGGTCATGTCCCAGGCGGGCTACGGCTGGCTCAACGCGGCCGCCGCCGCCCTGCTGCTGCCGATGGCGGCGCTCGCGCTGTTCACCTCGCGCCGCCGCCCGGCGAAGGCGGCCGTCAGTAGCTGATGTGGTAGGCCTTGCGGAGCGTCTCGTGGACGGTCCAGGTCGTCCTGTCGCCCTCCCGCAGGACGCAAGCCGAGCCGGGACCGACCTCCAGCGTCTCGCCGCCCTCCACCTCGATGGTCGCCCGGCCGCTCACCACCACGAACAGCTCGTTCGCCTCGGTGTCGGTCACCACGCCCGGGGTGATCTGCCAGATCCCGCGCACCTGCGAACCGTCCGGCGCCTCCCAGAGCACCTTGCCCGTCACGACGGGGTTCCCGGAGACGATCTGCGCGGGGTCCAGCTCGTCCGCCTCCAGCTCCGAGTCGGCGAGCTCCGGGACGGAGACGGCGAAGGAACCGGGGGTGGGGGCGGGGGTGGGGGCGGGGGCATCGCGGTGATCACTTGTGCTCATGCTCCGGGAGCCTAATCGGGGCACCCGCCGCGCCGCGGTGACCAAACCGTCCAGCGCGCGCCCGCCCGGCCCGTCACCTTGTCGCCCTTCCGACGAGCGGGCGGGGTCGGCCCTGCGGGGCTGGGTCCCCTACCCACCCTTCCACCGTTCCCCGGGCGCTGCCCGGACCCGGTCCTCAAACGCCGGACGGCTGGATATGGCCAGGCACAGCCAAATCCAGCCCCTCCGGCGTTTGAGGAGCGGGGGTCCGGGGCGCAGCCCCGGGGAACGGGCGAAGGGCGGGTAGGGGACCCAGCCCCGCAGGGCCAACCCAGCCGCACCCGCCCACCGGACCCCCCGCCGGGACGGCGGTGGCGGCAGCCCCGACCGGCCACCGCCGGACGGAGTCCGGCGCAGCGACGCGAAGCCCGCGCAGCGGTGCGAGCGGCGCGTTAGGAAAGGTCGCGCGGGGCGCGAGCCAGCTGGCGGGACTGGGCGACCAGGCGGTCCGCCGAGTCCCAGATCTCCGCGTCCTCCTCCAGGAAGCCCCCGGCATGGTTCCGCGTGGTGATCGACACCCGGAGCGGGCCGGGCGCCGGGCGGTGGCGGACGTGTGTGGTGAGTTCCACCGTCGGGGTCCAGCCGAGCAGGCCGAGGTCGAAGGAGGTCGGGGGGAGCGCGTCCACGGCCAGGAGGAGGGAGAGGGGGTCGGCGTCGCGGCCGTCCGCGAGCTCGAACCAGGCCCGCATCTCCCCCTTGCCGGAGGGCTGTCCGACGGCCCAGCCGGCCGTCGCCGGGTCCAGGCGCAGCCGGAGCCGGGCCACGATCGCCGAGCTGCCGGGGATCGGGGCCGGGCCGGCTTCGGGGCCGAGGCAGTCCTCGTAGGCGGGGATGGCGGGCGGGAGGGCCGCGGTGTGGACGGAGTCCGGGAGTTCCGCGAGGTCCCCGTAGGAGGCCAGGACGCGGATCCGCTCGATCTCGGCGCCGCTCTCGTCGAACTGGAGGAGGGAGGCCTGTCCGGTGGAGAGGGTGCGGCCGACCCGTACGACCTCGGTGCGGATCACGGCGGGGCCGGGGACCGACGAGGTCAGGTAGTGCGCGGAGACCGTGAAGGGGTCCGGGTGCGGCAGGGCCGAGGACAGGGCGCGGCCGACGAGGGCCAGCAGGTAGCCGCCGTTGACGGCGGTGATGATCGTCCACCCGGCGGAGAGGTCCGCGTCGTACACACCGGGCTCGCCCGCACGGGCGGTGATGGTGGTGTCGCGGTCGAACTCGCTGTCGCCGATGGAGGCCTTGGCAGCTGCGTGTGACATGGAACGACCGTACACCCGGATAATACTAAGCGGTAGCTTTGCCTACGGCTCCTCCGCCACCGACGAGCGGCGGTTCCAGGCGAGCGGCGCCCGCCAGTGGTAGCGGATGGCGAGCAGCCGCAGCACGAAGGTGGTGACGATCGCCAGGCCCGTCGTGAGGGCGTTCAGATGGTCGAAGCTGATGAAGAGCGTCACCATGGTGGCGCCGATGACGGCCGGCACGGCGTACATCTCGCGGTCGCGCAGCAGCGAGGGGACCTCGTTGACGAGGACGTCGCGCAGGACGCCTCCGCCGACGGCGGTCGCCAGGCCCAGCGCGGCGGACGCGGTGAGGCCGAGGCCGTACTCGTACGCCTTGGTCGTGCCCGTCACGCAGAACAGTCCGAGGCCGGCCGCGTCGAAGACGTTGATGGCGCGGTTGATGCGCTGGACCTCGGGGTGCAGGAAGAAGACGAACGCGGCGGCGACCAGCGGGGTGACGAAGAACCCGAGGTCACTGAAGGCGGCCGCCGGGGTGGCGCCGATGACGATGTCGCGGAACAGGCCGCCGCCGAGGGCGGTGACGAGCGCGAGGACGACGATGCCGAAGACGTCGAAGTTCTTGCGTACGGCGAGCAGGGCGCCGGCCGTGGCGAAGACGAAGATGCCCATGAGGTCCAGGGTGTGCTGGACTCCGGGCGGGAAGAGATCGTGGATCACGGCTTCATTCTGCCGGTCGCCTGCGGCGTGCTCGGACTGGTGGGGCGCGGCCCCCGGCGCCGGGTGGTCGCAGGCCCTGCCAGGTCGGGACACGGCACCCCGTGGGACTGCGGGCCGTGGCCGGGTGCGGCGCCGCCGTCAGGGGCTCCGCCCCCGAACCCCCGCGCCTCAAACGCCGGCGGGGCTGAATTTCGCCCGGCGGTGCCGCGAAGCTTTCGCCCGGCGGTGCCGCGAAGCAGCCCCAAAGCACCGAGGGCGGGTGCCGGTGGTGGCGAGTTTCGCCCCGCCGCGCCGCGAAGAGTCGGCGGCGCCGATATGTGCCCCGCGGCGCAGTGAAACTGTGCCCGGCGCCGCCGGCGGGGCTGGTGGTGCCCCGCCGGCGGGTGTCAGTCGGTCGGCGTTGCCATGGCGTCCGCCGCGCCCGGCAGGGCCGGGTCGCCCGGGGCCTGGTCGGGGGCGTTCTCCGGGTGGTGGCAGGCCACCTGGTGGCCGGTCTTCAGGGCGATGAGCGGGGGCTCCTGCGTGGTGCAGACCTGGGTCGCCTTCCAGCACCGGGTGTGGAACCGGCAGCCGGAGGGAGGCGAGATCGGCGAAGGGACGTCGCCCTTGAGGAGGATGCGGCCGCTCTTCACTCCGCGTCGGCGCGGGTCCGGGACCGGGACCGCGGACATCAGGGCCGTCGTGTACGGGTGCATGGGCGCCGTGTACAGGGACTTGTTGTCCGCGAGCTCGACGATCTTGCCGAGGTACATGACCGCGATCCGGTCCGAGACGTGCCGGATGACCGACAGGTCGTGGGCGATGATCACGTACGTGAGGCCGAGCTCTTCCTGGAGGTCGTCCAGCAGGTTGACCACCTGGGCCTGGATGGAAACGTCCAGGGCCGAGACGGGCTCGTCGGCCACGACGAGCTTCGGCTTCAGGGCCAGGGCGCGGGCGATGCCGATGCGCTGGCGCTGGCCGCCGGAGAACTCGTGCGGGTAGCGGTTGTAGTGCTCCGGGTTGAGGCCCACCAGGGAGAGGAGGCGCTGGACCTCCGCCTTGAGGCCGCCTTCCGGCTGGACTCCCTGGAGCTTGAACGGGGCGCTGACGATGGTGCCCACCGTGTGCCGCGGGTTCAGCGAGCCGTAGGGGTCCTGGAAGATCATCTGCACGTCGCGGCGCATCGGGCGCATGCCGGACACGCTCAGGTGCGTGATGTCCCGGCCCTCGAACTCGACCTTGCCGCCGGTCGGTTCGAGCAGCCGGGTGATCAGCCGGCCCATGGTCGACTTGCCGCAGCCGGACTCGCCGACGATGCCGAGGGTCTCACCGGGGTAGACCTCGAAGTCGATGCCGTCGACGGCCTTCACGGCCCCGGCCTGGCGGCGCAGCAGCCCCTTGGAGATGGGGAAGTGCTTGACCAGTCCGGTCACCCGCAGCAGCGGCTCCGGGGAGGCCACCGCCTGGGCGGGGACGGTGACCGCGGCTGCCTTGTCGTTCGCGCCTTCATTGGGCACAGTCATGTCGGTCACAGCTTCGGCGCAATCTCTTCGGTCCAGATCCGGTTCCGCTGCTCCGGGGAGAGGTGACAGGCGGCCCAGTGCCGGCCCGCGCCCTCCGCCGAGGTGTCGACCAGGGACAGCTCGGGCCGTACGGTCCGGGTGACCTCGCCCTTGGGCAGGTCGGCGTACGGGCACCGGGGGTTGAAGGCGCAGCCGCTCGGGATGTTGATCAGGCTGGGCGGCGAGCCCTTGACCGGGATGAGGCGCTCGGTCTGTTCCCGGTCGATGCGCGGCATCGAGCCGAGCAGGCCCCAGGTGTACGGGTGGCGGGGCTCGTAGAAGACCTTCTCCGCGCTGCCCCGCTCCACGCACCGGCCGCCGTACATCACGAGGAGGTCGTCGGCCATCTCGGCGACCACGCCGAGGTCGTGCGTGATCATGATGACCGCGGAGCCGAACTCCTTCTGCAGGTCCCGGATCAGGTCGAGGATCTGCGCCTGGACGGTGACGTCGAGGGCGGTGGTGGGCTCGTCCGCGATGAGCAGTTCGGGGTTGTTGACCAGCGCCATCGCGATCATCGCGCGCTGGCGCATGCCGCCGGAGAACTCGTGCGGGTAGCTGTCGACCCGCTTGTGCGGCTCGGGGATGCCCACGCGGTCGAGGAGGTCGACGGCCCGCTTGCGGGCGGCCTTCTTGTCGGCCTTGTTGTGGACCCGGTAGGCCTCGGCGATCTGCTTGCCCACGGTGAAGTAGGGGTGCATCGCCGACAGCGGGTCCTGGAAGATCATCGCGATCTCCCGGCCGCGCAGCTTGCGGACCTCTTCCTCGGGGCTGGACAGCAGTTCCTTGCCGTCGAGCCAGATCTCCCCGGAGATCCGGGCCCGCTGGCGGCCGTACTGGCCCACCCGGTGCAGGCCCATGATGCCCAGCGAGGTCACCGATTTGCCGGAGCCGGACTCGCCGACGATGCCGAGGGTCTTGCCCTTCTCCAGCGTGAAGGAGAGTCCGTCCACGGACTTGACCAGGCCGTCTTCCGTGGGGAAGTGCACCTTGAGGTCGCGTACGTCGAGGAACGCGGTGCCGGGTGCGCCGGCGGCGACGGGCTCGTTCAGTGCGCCCGTCACGGCGGGCGTCGTCGAATCGGTCATGACAGCCTCACTCGGGGGTCGATCACCGCGTACAGGAGGTCGACGACGAGGTTGGCCGCGACGACGAAGAAGGCGGAGATCAGGGTGATGCCGAGAATGACCGGCAGGTCGTGCTCGCTGATGGCGCGGACGGCGCTGTAGCCGAGGCCGTGCAGCGAGAAGGTGTACTCGGTGAGGACCGCGCCGCCCATCAGTGCGCCCAGGTCGAGGCCGAGCACGGTGAGGATCGGCGTCATGGTCGAGCGCATCGCGTGCTTGCCGATGACGACGGGTTCCGTCAGCCCCTTGGCGCGCGCGGTGCGGATGTAGTCCTCGTTGAGCACTTCGAGCATGGTCGCGCGGGTGAGCCGCGCGTACATCGCCGCGTAGAGGAAGGCCAGTGAGATCCACGGCAGGACCATGCCGTTGAACCAGGTTCCCGGATCCTCGGCGAAGGTCTTCTCCGGCCGCCCGAACCAGCCGAGCTGGTCGGAGAAGAGGGCGATGGCGAGCATGCCGGTGAAGTAGATGGGGAGGGAGACGCCGGCGAGGGCGAGGCCCATCGCCGAACGGTCCAGGACCGTACCGCGCTTGAGGGCGGAGATGACGCCTGCGGCGACACCGCCGATCACCCAGAGCACGACGGCACCGGCGGCGAGCGAGAGGGTGACGGGCAGCCAGTCGGTCAGCAGCGGCCACACCTCCTGCTCGGTCTTGAAGGAGTAGCCGAAGCAGGGCGCGGCGCATTGCGTGACGTCGTTGCCGTTGGCGTACGTACGACCCGCCACCAGCCCGACGACGAACTTGCCGAACTGGACGAGGATCGGGTCGTCGAGACCCATCTTCTGCCGGATGCCTTCGATGGCGGCGGGGTCGGACTGCTTGCCGACGAAGTACAGGGCCGGGTCCGTCCCGATCATCTTCGGGAAGAGGAAGAAGATTCCGAAGGTCACCAGGGAGATGACCAACAGCATGACGATGACGGCGAAGATCCGCCGGATGAGATATGCAAGCACTGCGCTCGGCCTGGCCGCGGCCCGGGGACGCCCTCTTCTGGAGAGCGCCCCCGAGCCGCCGCCGCGGCCATCACCTGCCCTTCGTGCCTAGCGGGTGTGGCACTGGAACTGAATCGGACGGTCGGTCTACTGGACGCCGAGCGAGGCGTAGTCGTAGCGGCCGTTGTACGCGTCGGAGGTGTAGACGTTGGTCAGACGGCTGCTGCGCCAGTTGATCGTCTTGTCGTAGACGAAGGGCAGGTAGACCGCGGCCTCGGAGACCTTCTGGTTCATCTGCTTGTAGATGTCGCCGGCCTTGTTGGCGTCGGTCTCCGCGATGGCCTCGTCGAACAGCTTGTTGATCGCCGGGTCGTTGAGCTCGGAGAAGTTGTTGTTGCCGCTCTGCAGGATGAAGCGGCCGTCGACCAGCGGCTGGGAGAAGCCCTGTCCGGTCGGGAAGTCGGCGCCCCAGCCCATGATGATGATGCCGTAGCCCTTCTCCTTGACCACCTTCGGCGAACCGATGATGCCGGAGGTCTGGGCGCCGTCGAACTGGTCGACGTCGGCCTCGATGCCGACCTGCTTCAGGGCGTTCTGCAGGGAGACGGCCGTGGCGACCTCGACCGGCTTGTTGTTGCGGACCGCGATGGTCGTCTTGAAGCCGGACTCCTTGCCACAGGCCTTCAGCGCGGCCTTGGCCTTCTCGGTGTCGGGCTTGCCGTCGTTGGTCAGGACGCCGTACGGGTCGTACTTGCCGTCGGAGCCCTTGATGCCGAGCGGGAGCATGTTGGGGGCGATGTCGCCACCCGCCTGCGGGCCGCCGCGGGCGGTCTGCAGGGACTTGTGGTCGGCCGCGTAGATGACGGCCTTGCGGCACTCGATGTTGTCGAACGGCGCGACGGTCTGCGGCATGACGGCGTACCGGATGAAGCCGGTCTGGCCGTTGTCCAGGTTGTCCTTGTGGTCCTTCAGCGCGGTGGCGCGGGCCGCCTGGCCGATGCCGGTCGCGTTGATGTCCAGGTCGAACTCGCCGTTCATCAGGCGCTTGTCCATGTCGTCCGCGTTCGCCATGAACGTGACCGAGATGGAGTCCGGGAGCGCCTTGCGGATGGTGTCCGACTCGGCCTTCCAGGCGGTGTTGCGCGAGAGCTTCATGCTCTTGTTGGGCTCGTACGAGTCGATCTTGTACGGGCCGCTGGAGAAGGGCTTGAGGCCGTACTTGGCCGCGGTGTCCTTGTCCTGCTTGACCGGGCTGGCGGCCGGCATGGCCAGCATCTGCTCGAAGTCGCCGTTGGGCGCGGGGAGCTTGAAGATGACGGTCTTGGCGTCCGGGGTCTCGATCGCCTTGAGGCCGAGCTTGTCCGGGCTGGTGTCCTTGTACGGACCGGGGTACTCGGTCTTCGGGTCGAGGACCTGCATCAGGTAGACCGGGCCGCCGGAGATGACGTCCTGGGCCCAGGTGCGCTCGATGCCGTACTTGATGTCCTGGGCGGTGATGGGCGTGCCATCCTCCCAGGTCACGTTGTCCTTGAGGGTGTACTTGTAGGTCTTGCCGCCGTCACTGATCTCCGCGTTGGCGGTGGCCAGGTCGGGGACGAGCTCGGTGCTCTTGGAACCGGGCTCCGCCTTGAAGCTGACGAGCTGGCGGGCGTAGTAGCGGGAGAAGTCCCACATGAAGCCGTAGTAACCGCGCTGCGGGTCCCACGAGTCGGCTTCCTGCGTGCCGACGAACTTCAGCTCGCCGCCCGCCTTGGTGGAGGCGTTGGAGACCTTGCCGATGGCGGCGTTGAAGCCGCCCGCGGCGGCCGGCTTCTCGTCCTTCGTCTTGCCGTCGTCGCCGCCACAGGCGGTCGCGGCCAGCATCGTCGCGAGCACGACGGCCGTGCCGGCGGCAAGCCTGCGCTTGGACATGCGATGGGTAGTCACGATGCTCGCAACCCTCCGTTGTGATTCCGGTTCGAAGCCGGGTTCCGGTGTGCCCTGCGGTTCTGACCTGCGGGTGCCCTGCGGGATGACCTGCGGGGACGGCTAACGGGAGCCCTTCGGGTCGAGGGCGTCGCGGACGCCGTCGCCGAAGAGGTTGAAGGCCAGCACGGTGATGAAGATCGCCGTGCCGGGGAAGATCATGAAGAGCGGGTCGTCCTCATAGGTCCGCACGGCCGTCGAGAGGGTCTCGCCCCAGGACGGTGTGGGCGGCTTGACGCCGACGCCCAGGAAGCTGAGCGCGGCCTCCGTCAGCACGTTGGTGGGGATCATCAGCGTCGCGTAGACGGTGATCGGCGCGACCAGGTTCGGGAGCAGCTCGCGGAAGAGGATGTACATCCGGCCCGCGCCCAGGCTCCGCGCGGCTTCGACGTACTCCCGTTCGCGCAGCGACAGGGTCTGGCCGCGGACGATGCGGCCGATGTAGGGCCAGCCGAAGAAGCCGATCACCAGGACCAGTACGGCGATCCGCAGGCCCGATCCCTCGAAGCCCCAGAGCTTGCCGGGGACGACCGAGATCAGCGCGATGATGAAGAGCAGCTGCGGGAAGGCGAGCAGCAGGTCCATGACCCGGCTGATGGCCGCGTCGACCCAGCCGCCGAAGTAGCCGGCGACGATGCCGAAGAAGGTGCCCATCGATACCGCCACGAAGGCGGACAGGAAGGCGACCAGCAGCGAGATGCGGGCGCCGTAGACGATGCGGCTGAACACGTCGCGGCCGTTGACCGGTTCGATGCCCAGCAGGAAGTCGCCGCTCATGCCGCCGTAGTCGCCGGCGGGCAGGCCCAGCAACGGGTCCAGCAGGTCTTCGTGCAGCTCCTCCGGGGGGTGGCCGAACGCGCTGACGATCAGCGGCGCGAACAGTGCGACGAGGATCAGCAGGAGCACGACGAAACCGCCGGCCAGCGCGACCTTGTCGCGCTTGAGCCGCATCCAGGCGATGCGGCCGGGCGAGCGGCCTTCGATGGCCTTGGCGGGGACGTCGGCTACGGACACGGGTGCGGGTGTCTCCGCGCTCATGTCGTGCAGTGGTGCCGTCATCGTGGTGGGGACCCCTCTCGGCCGACGGGTGGGCCGGCCCATGCCCGCCGCTGTGGCGGCGTTGGTGCGGAGTGGCGCTCGGAGTGCGAGGTACGGATGCGTTCTGCGGAACGGGTACTGCTCGGGCGGTGCGCTGCGGGCAGTGCCCTTCGGAGGACTGACCCGCTCTTGGGTGGGGAGTCTTCATCGGGCGCTCGATCAGCCGCCAGACCCGCAGGTGAATGGATGCGCAACCGTGATCTGAGGGTCGAGTTCCCGTTATCCGGACTTCGCTGCCAGCTCAGCGGAGCAAGACATCCTGTTCGGTACGGAATCGGACATGGCGCCCAACTCGGCGTACTAGCGCGCCTATTGGGCGCACATCAGGGGTGAAATCCGGACAACGCAAAGGCCGCACGGAACGACTGTTCCGTGCGGCCTCGGGTGGCTAAATACCGATGTCTCAGTAGGCGGGCGCCTGTCCCTCGCGGTCGTAGAAGGGCCTGGTCTGGGCCCGCAGCCACATCGCGACGGGATCGTGTTCGTCGGCGAGCGCGACCGTGCACACGGGCACTCCCTCGGGGACCGCGCCGACCGACTGGCGCATCATCTCCCGTACGGATTCCAGCGCGTGCGCGGAGGCGTCGTACAGGTCGAGCCCGACGGCGAGGTACGGGGACCCGAGCGCGGGCTGCACCCAGGCGCGGCGCAGCGAGCGGACGGCGGGCGTGCGGTGCGCGTGCTGCGTGAGCAGTCCGTAGAACTGCGGCAGCTCGATGGCGGGCTCGGACAGCCGCAGCGGGCCGGCCGGCATCCGGTCGAGCCCGGTGGCGATCCGGCGCAGGTCGGCCCAGGGAAGGCCGACGCCGCCGCCCTGGGCGTGCGGATTGAGCCACAGCCCCCAGCGGTCGGGGTAGAGGGCGCGGGCGATGTCCCGGCCGGTGACCACCTCGTACCCGCGGTTCCAGCCGCTGGCGGCCAGCTCCTGCGGGGAGGTCACGCAGGGCGCGTACCCGAGGCCGTCGACCTCCATGCCGCCGTACTGGGCCTCCGGGGATCCGGGCTGCCCCTGCCAGAGGAGCATCCACAGCCGTCCCTCGGCCAGGGCGTGCAGGAGAGACTCGTAGCTCTCGTAGCGCCCCGGAGTCACCTGGCGCAGCATGTGCTCGACCTGCCCGACCGCGGCCGTGCCTGACGCACTCACCCGGTACCCCTCTTCGTCTGTTCGTCCGCCCGTCGTCCACGCGTGTCGGCCACCAGCTTAAGCGTCACTACGGCAGGTAGAAGGGGCGTACGCGCTCACGTATGTAGTCGACGACCGGGTCCTCGGCGGCGTCGAGCAGGATCAACTGCACCGGCCAGGGCGGCGGTACGCGGGTCAGGGCGCGGCCCAGCGCGTCCATCGGGGCGTTTCGCATCTCGGGCTCCCATCCCACCAGGTGGACCCCGACGTAGAGCTCCGGCGAGCCGCCCTCGACGCTGGCGAGGCAGCGGTGCGCGGACGCGACGACCCCGGTGGAGCGGAACTCCTCCGCGGCGGCGGCCAGGAACTCGACCGGATCCTCCTGCCAGTCGGGCTCGTAGAGCCGGACCCGGCCGCCGGTGGCCGGGCCGTCGAGCGGGCTTCGGCCGGTGCGGCAGAGCTCCGCGACGGCCTGCGGGGGCAGCGGCACCCCGACCGATCCCTCGGGGTTGACCGCGAGACCGAGCTGCGGGGGCAGGCCCCGGGCGAAGTCCACGGCGGGGGCGACGGCGAAGTCCATGGCGGGTCCGGCGCAGGCGCGGAACTGCTCCTCGGAGCTGTAGACGGGCACGTACGCGGCGCCGTCGATCTCCATGGTGGGCAGGCTCAGGCTGTTCACCCCGCCGGGCAGCGGGATCCACAGCGGGCTGCGCCCGAGGACCTCCAGGATCCGCCCTCCGGCTTCCGCCTGTCCGAGCGCCGCCCCGAGCACCTGCTCCAGCTCGTTACCCGGCCACATGTACGTCTCCGCTCGCTTGCCTCTGCCCGTGGTGTCGACCCGAGATTAACGGGCGCCTGCGACACCCGGGCCGGGGGCCGCCGGACACCGGCCGTCGGACACCGGCAGCCTTGCCCCTGGCCGCCTGACCACCGCCGCCTGCCCGCTGCCGCCGGGACGCTGCCGCCGGGACGCCGCCCGCCGCCCGCCCCGCTAGCGGAAGCCGATCGACGTCAGCCGGGACGCCGCCGGCCGGTCCAGCAGGGTCACCGACGCGCAGCCGGCCGGCGGGCGGCCCGCCTCGGCCTCGCGCAGCAGCCGGGCCACCGCGCCGCGGTGCCGGGCGAAGGCGTACGCCGACACCCCGCGGCCCCGCGCCGCCTGCCCGGCCCGGGCCTCCTCGGGCGTGGTGTCCAGCAGGACCAGGTGCAGTGCGCGGCCGCGCCGGCGGGCCGCCGAGGCCAGCAGCGCCCGTACCCAGCTCTGCGTACCGCAGTCGTGGACGACGGCCGGGGCCCCGGAGCGGAGCACCCGCCACAGGCCCCAGTAGTGGGCGATCCGGACCGCGGGCCGGTACACCGCGTAGGGCAGGGCGGCCGGCATCCGGCGCTCCCACCGCTCGCGGGCGTCCTGGGAGTCGATCCCGCCGCCCTCCGCGGCCCGCTTGATCAGGGTGCTCTTGCCGCCGCCGGGCAGTCCGGAGACCACCACGACGTCCCCGGCGGCGAAGCTGAGCCGCCGCGGGCCCTCGGCCCCGCGCAGGTCGCGCACCGCTCCGGGCTCCCCCGCCGCTCCGGCCGACGCCGGATCCCTTGCGACGCCGCGCTGCGACGGCACCCCTGCCACCGCTCCCTCGACGGTGCCGGTGCCTGTCGCCGTCAGTGGTCCGAATCTCCGCACAGTGTTCGCCTCCCCCGCGACGGGTCGCCTGGACCCGGTCCCCCTGAGTGTAAAGAGACGGTAATCCGGGGTGTCCGGTTCCGCTCCGCTTGCGGACCCCCTCCCCCATTCGGCCGCACGTCGTGCAATGATGTGCGCCATCTGGACACCTAACTGCATACCGGCCGCTTGAATCCGCGCGGGAGAGTCCCGGCACGCCGCAAGGCGGTGCCCGGGCGCCGAAGGAGCAAGTACCTCCCTTGAATCTCTCAGGCCCCGTACCGCGTGGATGAGGCAGATCTGAAAAGCGAGCCGCGCCACCGCCCGTGAGGGCACTGGTGACGGCTCCACCCAAGGTGCAAGTCGAAGGCCTTCCCCTGGAAGCGGGGAACTCTCGGCGAACCTCTCAGGTTCCGATGACAGATGGGGAGGAACTCCTCCTCGTCATGTCATGCCCTGGGACCCGGGAGCCACACCCATGAGCACTGCCCCCCGCCTGACCGCCCTCGATGCGCTGCACCGTTCCCTCGGTGCAACCATGACCGATTTCGCGGGCTGGGACATGCCCCTGCGGTACGCCAGCGAGCGCGACGAGCACAACGCCGTCCGCACCAGGGCCGGTCTGTTCGACCTCTCCCACATGGGCGAGATCACCCTGACCGGCCCCGAGGCCGTCAAGGTCCTGGACTACGCGCTGGTCGGCAACATCTCCACGGTCGGCGTCGGCCGCGCCCGCTACACGCACATCTGCCAGGAAGACGGCGGGATCCTCGACGACCTGATCGTCTACCGCCTGGGCGAGACCGAATTCATGGTCGTCGCGAACGCCTCCAACGCCCAGGTCGTCCTGGACGCGATCACCGAGCGCGCCGCCGGCTTCGACGCCGAGGTCCGCGACGACCGCGACGCGTACGCGCTGCTCGCGGTGCAGGGTCCGGAGTCCCCCGGCATCCTCGCCTCCCTCACCGACGCCGACCTGGACGGGCTGAAGTACTACGCCGGCCTGCCCGGCACGGTCGCCGGGGTGCCCGCGCTGATCGCCCGTACCGGCTACACCGGCGAGGACGGCTTCGAGCTGTTCGTCTCGCCCGAGCACGCCGTGGAGCTGTGGCAGGCGCTGACCAAGGCGGGCGAGGGCGTCGGCCTGGTCCCGGCCGGCCTGTCCTGCCGCGACACCCTGCGCCTGGAAGCGGGCATGCCGCTGTACGGGCACGAGCTGACCACCTCCCTGACCCCGTTCGACGCGGGTCTGGGCCGGGTCGTGAAGTTCGAGAAGGAGGGCGACTTCGTCGGCCGCGCCGCCCTGGAGGCCGCCGCCGAGCGCGCCGCGACCAACCCGCCGCGCAAGCTGGTCGGTCTGATCGCCGAGGGCCGCCGCGTTCCGCGCGCCGGCTTCTCCGTGACCTTCGACGGCGGGATCGTCGGCGAGGTCACCTCGGGCGCCCCGTCCCCGACGCTGGGCAAGCCGATCGCGATGGCCTATGTCGACGCGGCGCACGCCGCGCCCGGCACCTCCGGTGTCGGCGTGGACATTCGCGGTACGCATGAGGCGTACGAGGTCGTGGCCCTGCCGTTCTACAAGCGGCAGAAGTAGCCCCGTACCGCACCGCACCGCGTCGCACCGCCGGACGGAGCGTCGCGCCGGTCCCGCAGGACCACCGTTCGTATCCACTCCCCCGCATCCAGGAGAATCAGGTCATGAGCAACCCCCAGCAGCTGCGTTTCAGCAAGGAGCACGAGTGGCTGTCGGACGCCGTCGACGGCGTCTCGACGGTCGGCATCACGGAGTTCGCGGCCAACGCGCTCGGTGACGTCGTCTACGCCCAGCTTCCCGAGGTGGGCGACACGGTGACCGCGGGCGAGACCTGCGGCGAGCTGGAGTCGACCAAGTCGGTCAGCGACCTGTACTCCCCCGTCACCGGCGAGATCGTCGAGTTCAACCAGGACGTCATCGACGACCCGGCGCTGGTGAACTCGGCTCCGTTCGAGGGCGGCTGGCTCTTCAAGGTGCGCGTCACGGAGGAGCCGGCCGACCTGCTCTCCGTCGACGAGTACGCCAAGCTCACCGCCGGCAACTGACCCAGGGAACCCTGATGTCTGTACTGAACACTCCCCTCCACGAGCTCGACCCGGACGTCGCCGCCGCCGTCGACGCCGAACTCGTGCGCCAGCAGTCCACCCTGGAAATGATCGCGTCGGAGAACTTCGCTCCGGTCGCCGTCATGGAGGCCCAGGGCTCGGTCCTGACCAACAAGTACGCCGAGGGCTACCCCGGCCGCCGTTACTACGGCGGCTGTGAGCACGTCGACGTGGTCGAGCAGATCGCGATCGACCGCATCAAGGCGCTCTTCGGCGCCGAGGCCGCGAACGTGCAGCCCCACTCGGGTGCGCAGGCCAACGCGGCCGCGATGTTCGCGCTGATCAAGCCGGGCGACACGATCATGGGCCTGAACCTGGCCCACGGCGGTCACCTGACCCACGGCATGAAGATCAACTTCTCCGGCAAGCTCTACAACGTGGTCCCGTACCACGTCGACGAGACCGGTGAGGTCGACATGGCCGAGGTCGAGCGCCTCGCCAAGGAGTCCAAGCCGCAGCTGATCGTCGCGGGCTGGTCCGCCTACCCGCGCCAGCTGGACTTCGCCGCCTTCCGCCGCATCGCGGACGAGGTCGGTGCGTACCTGATGGTCGACATGGCGCACTTCGCCGGCCTGGTCGCCGCGGGTCTGCACCCGAACCCGGTGCCGCACGCCCACGTCGTGACCACCACCACGCACAAGACCCTCGGCGGTCCGCGCGGCGGTGTCATCCTGTCGACGCAGGAGCTGGCCAAGAAGATCAACTCCGCGGTCTTCCCCGGTCAGCAGGGCGGCCCGCTGGAGCACGTGATCGCGGCCAAGGCCGTCTCCTTCCTCGTGGCGGCCTCGCCCGAGTTCAAGGAGCGCCAGGAGCGGACCCTGGAGGGCGCGAAGATCCTCGCCGCCCGCCTGGTCCAGGACGACGTCAAGGCCGTGGGCGTGGACGTCCTCACCGGCGGCACCGACGTGCACCTGGTCCTGGTCGACCTGCGCAACTCCGAGCTGGACGGCCAGCAGGCCGAGGACCGCCTCCACGAGGTCGGCATCACGGTCAACCGCAACGCCATCCCGAACGACCCGCGGCCGCCGATGGTCACCTCGGGTCTGCGGATCGGTACGCCGGCGCTGGCCACCCGCGGTTTCGACGCCGAGGCCTTCACCGAGGTCGCCGAGATCATCGCGCAGGCGCTGAAGCCCGCCTACGACGCCGAGGACCTCAAGGCGCGCGTCTCCGCGCTCGCCGCGAAGTTCCCGCTGTACCCGACGCTCTAGGCGCCGGCCTGAGAGGGCCCGGCCTTGTTTTGCACAGGGCCGGGCCTTCTTCATGACCAAAGCCCCAGGTGGAGGCGACCTAGTGCCACCGAATATTCCAATAGATGGCAAATAGGCTCCGGATAAAGGAAAGACCGCACCCCCTGGCAGGACGGACAGCACACCCCATGGACATGAGCGCAGCGAACAAGAAGGGACTCAGTCTCTTCGCCCTGATCATGATCGGGCTCGGCTCGATCTTCGGATCGGGCTGGCTCTTCGGGGCGGGCCAGGCGGCGGCCGTCGCGGGGCCCGCGGCGATCATCGCCTGGATCATCGGTGCCGTCTTCATCGGCATGATCGCCATGTCCTACGCCGAGGTGGGCGCCGCCTACCCGCTGCCCGGCTCGATGGCCCGCTTCGGCACCATCTCGCACGGCCCGGTGCTGGGCTTCATCACCGGCTGGGCGGTCTGGATCGCCATCGCCGCGCTCATCCCGATCGAGTCCATCGCCGGTACGCAGTACATGTCCTCCTGGAACTTCGGCTGGGCCAAGGGCCTCGTCGAGAACGGCGGCCTGACCACCTCCGGCATGGCCATGGCCCTGTTCCTGACCGTGGCCCTGTGGCTGGCCTGCTACTGGTCGGTCGCGCTGCTCGCCAAGGCGAACAACCTCCTCACCCTGGTCAAGTTCGCCATCCCGGTGCTCGCCGTGATCGCCCTGATCGCCTCCGGCTTCCACACGGGCAACTTCACCGACCACGGCGGCTTCGCGCCCAACGGCTGGCCCGCGGTCATGACCGCCGTCACCACCTCCGGCGTGGTCTTCGCCTTCAACGGCTTCCAGGCCGTGGTCAACCTCGGCGGCGCCGCCAAGAACCCCGGCCGCGCCATCCCGCTGGCCCTGGTCGGCGCCCTCTCCCTCGGCCTGGTCATCTACCTGGCCCTGCAGATCGCCTTCATCGGCGGCGTCCCGCCGGAGAAGCTCGCCGAGGCCGGCGGCTGGAGCGGCATCAACTTCTCCTCGCCCTTCGCCGACCTCGCCAAGATGCTGATGCTGCACTGGGTCGTCACCATGCTCCAGTTCGGTGCCTTCATCTCCCCCTCCGGGGCCAACATCGGCAACGTCGCCTCGGCCTCCTACATGGCGCAGAACCTCGCCGACACCGGCTTCTTCCCGAAGAAGATCCGCGAGGTCCACCCGAAGTACGGCACCGCCCGTCCCGCGATGTGGCTGAACCTCGGCTTCTCGGTCCTGCTGCTGGTCACCGTCGGCCACAGCTGGGAGGCCCTGGCCAGCGTGGTCTCCGCCGCGATGGTGGTCTCGTACCTGATCGGCCCGATCGCGGTCGGCGTCTTCCGCAAGACCAAGCCCGAGCTGCCGCGCCCCTTCCGGCTGCCGGCCGCCAGGATCCTCTGCCCGATCACCTTCGCCTTCGCCGCCTGCGCCCTGTACTGGTCCAAGTGGCCGGACACCGGCAAGGTGGTGCTGCTCACCCTGGTCGCCGCCCCCATCGCGGCGATCGTGCTCAAGCGCAAGGGCGAGAAGAACCTGGCCAAGCAGTTCGCCCCGGCCTGGTGGATGATCGCCTTCCTGCTGTGGCTGGGCACCCTGTCGGCGCTCGGCAGCAAGGAATTCGGCGGCCACGGCATCATCCCCGGCGGCGTGGACATCGCCCTCGTGGGCCTCTCGGCCCTGGGCTTCTACTTCTGGGCCGTACGGTCCGGGGTCAAGGCCCACTACGCGGGCCTGCCGGGCCCGGACCCGGTCCTGGACGCCCCCGCGGGCGAGACCGACGCGACCGAGGCCCCGGAGCGCGAACTGACCCACGCCTGAGCGTCCCCCTCCCGACCCGTCCGGCAGCCGAGCCGTTCACCTCACCGAGTTAAGCTCGGCTGTCGGACAAAATCCGCAGATCACCCCGATCAACCCCTCCTGCCCACGCTTCCCACCCACGAGCAGACATAGGAGTCCGCAACCGTGGCCATCTCCGTCTTCGATCTCTTCTCGATCGGCATCGGTCCCTCTTCCTCCCACACCGTCGGACCGATGCGCGCCGCGCGCATGTTCGTGACCCGGCTCAAGAAGGACGGCGTCCTCGCGCAGACAGCTTCGGTGCGCGCAGAGCTCTTCGGCTCGCTGGGCGCCACCGGCCACGGCCACGGCACCCCCAAGGCGGTGCTGCTGGGCTTGGAGGGCCACTCCCCCCGCACCGTGAACGTGGAGACCGCCGACGCCGAGGTCGAGCGCATCCGCCAGACGGGCCGCCTGCGCCTGCTGGGCACCGAAATAGGCGATGGCCACGAGATCGACTTCGACGAGCCGAACCAGCTGATCCTGCACCGCCGGCGCTCGCTCCCGTACCACGCGAACGGCATGACGCTCTTCGCGTACGACGAGACCGGCAACCCGCTGCTGGAGAAGACGTACTACTCGGTCGGCGGCGGCTTCGTCGTGGACGAGGACGCGGTCGGCGAGGACCGGATCAAGCTCGACGACACCCCGCTGAAGTACCCCTTCCGCAGCGGTGACGAGATGCTGCGCCTCGCGAACGAGACCGGCCTGTCGATCTCCTCGATGATGCTGGAGAACGAGAAGGCCTGGCGCACCGAGGAAGAGATCCGCGAGGGTCTGCTGGAGATCTGGCGCGTCATGCAGGCCTGCGTCTCGCGCGGCATGTCCCGCGAGGGCATCCTCCCCGGCGGCCTGCGGGTCAAGCGCCGGGCCGCCTCCACGGCGCGCCAGCTGCGCACCGAGGGCGACCCGATGATGCACCGCAGCGAGTGGGCGACGATCTACGCGATGGCGGTCAACGAGGAGAACGCCGCCGGCGGCCGCGTCGTCACCGCCCCGACGAACGGCGCGGCGGGCGTCCTCCCGGCGGTCCTGCACTACTACATGAACTTCGTGCCGGGCGCCGACGAGGACGGCGTGGTCCGCTTCCTCCTCGCCGCGGGCGCGATCGGCATGCTCTTCAAGGAGAATGCCTCGATCTCCGGCGCCGAGGTCGGCTGCCAGGGCGAGGTCGGCTCGGCCTGCTCGATGGCGGCCGGCGCGCTGGCCGAGGTCCTGGGCGGCACCCCGGAGCAGGTCGAGAACGCGGCCGAGATCGGCATGGAGCACAACCTCGGCCTGACCTGCGACCCGGTCGGCGGCCTGGTCCAGATCCCCTGCATCGAGCGCAACGGCATGGCGGCGGTCAAGGCCGTCACCGCGGCCAAGATGGCGATGCGCGGCGACGGCAGCCACAAGGTCTCCCTCGACAAGGTCATCAAGACCATGAAGGAGACGGGCGCCGACATGAAGGTCAAGTACAAGGAGACCGCCCGCGGCGGCCTCGCGGTCAACGTCATCGAGTGCTGACCCGAACCCGTACCGCCTGAAGAAGGCCCCGACGCTCCGCGTCGGGGCCTTCTTCGTGTCCCGTGCCGTTTCCCGCATCAGTCAGGTGGGTTACGCCAGTAACTCCGTTCGAGATTGGGTGGTATATGAGGTTTGGCGGGAGGTTGATCACGCTTGAGGGGGAACAAGGCAGTCTGGGCTGGTTTCTTGATGATCACCTGCGCCAGGGTGGGGGCACGACGTCGCGTCCACACCCCCGGCGGTCGGCCAACCGTCTTGGACCACAGCCGTTTTGCTTATCTGGAGGACTTGAAATCATGGCAAGCACCCGCAGCATCCGCGTGATGGCGGCCGCCGCATCGCTCCCCCTCGCCTTCGCGCTCTTCTCGGGCGTCGCCCAGGCCGACAACGGGGCCGGTGCGGCCGGGACCGCGTCGAACGCGGCCCTCGCCGGCGTCCTCGGAAGCGGGGTCGGCGGCAGCAACGCCGGCAACTCCTCCACCGCCCAGCAGGTCGCCTCGGGCTTCGGCGCCTCCAACCAGAACAACGGCGCCCAGGCCAACGGCTCGGGCTTCACCGCGATCGGCCAGTCCAACGCGCACGAGTCCTTCATCTACAACCCGCTTCCGTAGCACCGGCCGGGGCCCCCGCCCCGGTCATGCCCGACGCGCCGAGCCCCGTCCTCCTCCCGGA
>NZ_JBHXKA010000105.1:0-29426 GCF_042722885.1 Streptomyces sp. NPDC058401 | reverse complement strand
CAGCAGGTGGGGTGTTGGCCTGGACTGCATGATTTAGGCGCCCTTCCCCCTACTTTCGACAGTTTTGGCTTCCCTGTGCGCCACAAATCACGCTCTACGTCCAGGCCAACACCCCACCCCGCCCCCGTCCCCGCCCCTGCCGCAGCCCCCGACCCCGGCCGGGGGAACATTCGACCCCGGCTGGGGACATTCGGTCCCGGCCGGGGTTTGTCTTTTCAGCCGTCCGGCGTTTGAGGACCGGGGTCTGGGGCGGAGCCCCAGGGGGTCCGGGCGCAGCCCGGGGCCCCGCTTTCAGCCCGTCCGGCGTTTGAGGACCGGGTCCGGGCCGGCCCGGGGAACGGTGGAAGGGCGGGTAGGGGACTTCGCCCCGCGCAGCGGCAAAGGGTGCTGCGGGGATTTCGCCCCGTGCAGCGGCGAAGGGTGCTGCGGGGACTCGCCCCGCGCAGCGGTGGTGTTGGTCTGGTGCCATCGTGGCGCATCGTGGTGTCAGTGGGCTGAGCAGGGTGTTTGTGGGTGGTGGTGTCACCGGACGGGGGAGTGGTGCCACATTGGCTCGACATGGTGCCATGGCTGTGTCATGCTGAGGGCATGGACCTCACGCCCTACGTCACCACCCTCCGCCAAGAGCTCGCCGTCGCCGCAGAGGCCGGCGGCGACGAAGCCCGCAAGCTGGCCGAGAGGCTCACCGCTCCCCTGGAGTCGGCGACCCGCCTGACCCTGCTCAACGTGCTGTCCGCCGCGATGGACGAGGTCACCCGTGAACTCGCCCCCGGCTCGGTCGACGTACGGCTGCGGGGGCTCGACCCCGAGTTCGTGGTGACCGTAGCGGCGGGCGAGAGTCACGCCCCCGCGGAGCCGGCCGCTGCCGAACCGCTCGCGCCGCACCTCGCTTCCGCCGACGGTGACGAGGGCGGCACCGCCCGGGTCAACCTGCGCCTGCCGGCGCACCTCAAGACCCGCGCCGAGGAGGCCGCGAGCCGCGAGGGGCTGTCGGTCAACGCCTGGCTGGTGCGCGCCGTATCGGCCGCGGTGGACGGTGGCGCCCGGCCGCGTGCGACGGAGAAGTCCCAGAGCGTGGGACAGAGCTTCACGGGCTGGGTTCGTTAGTCCATTCAGTTCGCCAAGACCCAAGAGGACGGGACAGCCATGCCTTCTTTCGACACCTCCGAAGCGATCTCGGTCACCGCACACGTGGAGGCCGGTTCCATCCAGTTCACCGCGGGAGACCGCCGCGACACCGTCGTCGCGGTGCAGCCGCGGGACCCGAAGCGGGACAAGGACGTAAGGACCGCCGAGCAGACCGAGGTCACGTTCGCCGGTGGCGTGCTGACCGTCAGGACGCCCAAGTCCAATCCGTTCGGCAAGCCCGGCATCGTCGACGTGACGGTCGAACTGCCCACGGGTTCGCACGTCGACACGACCGGCTCCTGGACCCAGGTGCTCGGCGAGGGCCGGCTCGGCGAGGTCCGGGTGAAGACCTCGTCCGGGGACGTGCGCCTCGACACGACCGGCCCGCTCCGGCTCATCGCGTCGCACGGCTCGATCACCGTGGACCGGGCCGAGGGCGCGACCGAGATCACCACCAGCTCCGGCAGCCTGCGCCTCGGTTTCGTCGACGGCCCCGCGGTCCTGAAGAACTCGCACGGCACCACCACCGTCGGCGCCGCCATCGGCGAGCTGCGGGTGAGCGGTGCCAACGGTGACATCGAGATCCGGCGCGCCGAGGACTCGGTCACCGCCAAGACCGCCCACGGAACCCTGCGGGTGGGCGAAGTCGCCCGCGGCACGGTGGAGCTGGAGACCTCCTACGGGGCCATCGAGGTCGGCGTCCGCGAGGGTACGGCCGCCTGGCTCGACGTCAGCTCGGGCTCCGGCCAGGTGCGCAACACGCTCACCGCCTCCGGGAGCCCGGACGGGCCCGAGGACACCGTCAAGGTCCGCGCCCGGACCAAGTACGGGAACATCGATGTCCGTCGCTCGCTCGCTTCCGGAGCCTGAGCTTCTCTTTTCCCCCCGTCACTTCAGCCTTCGAATGGAGGGCTCCATGCCTTCTTCTGTCATGCACACGTCAGATCCGGTTGCCGTCTCTGGTGTCGGGCTGCGCAAGTCCTATGGAGACAAGACCGTCCTCGACGGCATCGATCTGAGCATTCCGGCCGGGTCCGTGTTCGCGCTGCTCGGGCCCAACGGGGCGGGCAAGACCACCGTCGTGAAGATCCTGTCCACGCTCATCGGCGCCGACGGCGGACAGGCCCGGGTCGCCGGCCACGACATCGCGGCCTCCCCGGGCGGGGTACGGGCGGCGATCGGGGTCACCGGGCAGTTCTCCGCCGTGGACGGGTTGATCACCGGTGAGGAGAACATGCTGCTCATGGCGGATCTGCACCACCTGTCCAAGCGGGAGGGGCGTCGGGTCGCGGCCGAACTGCTGGAGCGGTTCGACCTCACCGACGCCGCGAAGAAGCCCGCGTCGACGTACTCGGGCGGCATGAAGCGGCGGCTCGACATTGCGATGACGCTGGTGGGTGATCCGCGGATCATCTTTCTCGACGAGCCGACGACCGGGCTGGACCCGCGGTCGCGGCACACCATGTGGCAGATCATCCGCGGGCTCGTTGCCGGTGGGGTGACCGTTTTCCTCACCACGCAGTACCTGGAGGAGGCCGATCAGCTCGCGGACCGGATCGCGGTGCTGAACGACGGCCGGATCGCCGCCGAGGGTACGGCCGAGGAGTTGAAGCGGCTGATCCCCGGAGGTCATGTGCGGCTGCGGTTCTCCGATCCGGCGGCCTACCGGTCCGCGGTCGCCGTGCTCGGTGAGGTCACCCGGGACGACGAGGCGCTGGCGCTGCAGATCCCCAGCGACGGCAGCCAGCGCGCGCTGCGCTCCCTCCTGGGCCTGCTGGACTCGGCCGGCATCGAGGCGGACGAGCTGACCGTGCACACCCCCGACCTCGACGACGTGTTCTTCGCCCTGACCGCCTCCACCCACCAGACCAAGGAAGACGTCCGATGAGCACTCTCTCCTTCGCCGTCCGCGACTCGGCCACGATGCTGCGCCGCAACCTCCTGCACGCGCGGCGCTACCCCTCGATGACGCTGAACCTGCTGCTCACGCCGGTCATGCTGCTCTTGCTCTTCGTCTACGTCTTCGGCGACGTGATGAGCGCGGGCCTGGGGGGCGGGGACCGCTCCGACTACCTCGCCTACCTCGTGCCCGGCATCCTGATGCTGACCATCGGCGGCACCACCATCGGCAGTGCGGTGTCCGTGGCCACGGACATGACCGAGGGCATCATCGCCCGCTTCCGCACGATGCCCATCCACCGCGGTTCGGTGCTCATCGGGCACGTCGTCGGCAGCGTGATCCAGTGCGTGATGAGCGTGGTGCTCGTCGGGGCCGTCGCCGTGGCCATCGGCTTCCGGGCCGTGGACGCCACCGCCGTGGAATGGCTGCTGGCGCTGGGTCTGCTGGCGCTCGTCTCCCTGGCGCTCACCTGGATCGCGGTCGGGATGGGCCTGACCAGTCCGAACGCCGAGGCCGCCAGCAACAACGCGATGCCGCTGATGATCCTGCCGCTCCTCTCCAGCGCCTTCGTCCCGGTCGACGCGATGCCGGGCTGGTTCCAGCCGGTCGCCGAGTACCAGCCCTTCACCCCGGCCATCGAGACCCTGCGCGGGCTGCTGCTCGGTACCGAGATCGGCAACAGCGGGTGGATCGCCGTCGCCTGGTGCCTGGGGCTGGCCGCGCTCGGCTACTTCTGGTCCAAGTCCCTGTTCCACCGCGACCCGAAGTAGGCGTTGACCTTCTTGGCTAATGATATTAGCTTAGGGGTTATAGAGATTAGCCACTGGGGCTGGTCGCGGTTTCCGGGGGACGGGTCATGACGGAGTTTCTGAGCACCGGTGGCGGGCGGCTCGCGTACGAGGTCACGGGCGAAGGCCCGCTGGTCCTGCTCGCCCACGGCATGGGCGACAACCGCGGGGCCTACCGCGAGACCGCGGCCCTCCTCGTCGCCGCCGGGTACCGCGTCGCCTCCACGGACCTGCGCGGACACGGGGAATCGAGCACCGGCTGGGCCTCGTACACCCGTACCGACGTGGCGGGCGACCTGCTCGCCCTGATCCGGCACCTCGGCGGCCCGGCCGTCATCGTCGGCCACTCCTTCGCCGGCGGCGCCGCCACCATCGCGGCGGCGCAGGAGCCCGCGCTGGTCGACGCGATCGTCGAGATCAGCCCGTTCACCAAGGCGCAGAAGATCGACCTCGGCGCCCTCGGCTCCAACGCCCGCTACCGCAAGGGCATGTTCCTGCTGCTCGGCACCGGCATCCTGCGCAGCCGCGGCGTGTGGAAGCGCTACCTCGACCACGCCTACCCGGGCGCCCGTCCCGCCGGTCACGCCGCCCACCTCGCCGCGCTCGACGCCGACCTGGGCCGCCCGGGCCGGATGGCCGTCGTCGCCAAGATGGGGATGTCCGCCCCCACCGACGCGGGCGCCCGCCTGGGCGACGTCCGGTGCCCCGCGCTGATCGTCGAGGGCGACCTCGACTGCGACTGGGCCGACCCGGCCGCGGAGGGCGCTGCCATCGTCGCCGCACTGCCCGCCGGGCGCGGCCGGCTCGTGATGATCGAGGGTGCGGGCCACTACGCCCACGCGCAGTACCCCGCCGAGACCGCCGCGGCCATCGTGTCCTTCCTGAAGGAGACCGCCCGTGCCTAGGGCCTCGCTCTCCGCCGACGCGGTGGTCGACGTGGCGCTCGGCCTCGTCGACGCGGAGGGACCGGCGGGCCTGACCCTGTCGGCGGTGGCCTCCCGGGCGGGCGTGGCGACCCCCTCCCTCTACAAGCACGTGCGCAACCTCGCCGAGCTCCGCGACCTCCTGTCGGCGCGGATCATGAACGAGATGGCGGACGAGATCGGCGTGGCGGTCATCGGCCGCTCCGCCGACGAGGCGATACGCGCGTTCATGACGGCCTGGCGCACCTACGCCCTGCGCCACCCCCACCGGTACGCGGCCCTGCTGCACAGCCCCGAACCGCGGACGGCCGAAGCCGGGGAGCGCCTCATCACGATCCTCTTCGCCACCCTGCGGGCCTACGGCCTGGAGGACGCGGCGGCCGTCCACGCGGCCCGCTGCCTGCGGGCCACCGCCCACGGGTTCGTCTCCCTCGAAACCGGCGGCGCCTTCGCCCTGCCCGAAGCCCTGGACGAGAGCTACGCCCTTCTGACACACATGGTCGTCACGGGCCTGCGCACGCCCCGTACCCCCCACTGAACCGAAGGCCCGCACGCCCGCGGGGCGGGACACTGGTGCCGAAATATGAACGGGGTGTAAAATAGCGGGTGTTCGTTTTGTTTGTCGAGAGAAGTTGGGCACATGGCTGAGCGCAAGACGGAGCGCGCCCCGCAGAACCGCGCGATCCAGACCAAAGCGACCATCTTGCGGGCCGCCGCCGAGGTGTTCGACGAGTTCGGGTTCAGCGGTGCCAGCATCAGCAAGATCATGAAGCGGGCCGACGTCACGCAGGGCGGGATGTACTTCCACTTCGCCTCGAAGGAGGAGCTCGCCTACGCCGTCATGGTCGGCCAGGGCGAGGGCCTCGAGTTCCCGGCCGGGGAGGACGGCCTGCAGCGCCTGGTGGACATCACGCTCTACCTCGCGGACCAGCTCCGGCACAATCCGGTGCTGCGGGCCGGCGTGCGGCTGGCCGTGGAGCAGGGGGAGTTCGGCCTGCGCGACGACGTCGCCTACCAGGCCTGGGTGCTCGAATTCCGCCAGCAGCTGCGCTTCGCCCGCGCCAAGGGCGAACTCCAGCCGGACGTGGACGACCACGAGCTGGCCTGGATCCTGGTCAGCTCCTTCACCGGGGCCCAGCTCTTCTCCCAGATGTCGACCGGGCGGGCCGACCTCCCGCAGCGGATCGCCTCGCTCTGGCGCTACCTCCTGCCGGCCGTCGCCACCGAAGAAGCCCGCGGCGCGCTGCGGCTGACACTGCCGGAGGCGGCGGCGAAAGCGGAGCCGGAGGCGAAGACGGAGCCGAAAGGGTAGTTGCCAAGGTCGTCCGGGATCTTGCGGAGACGCGGAAAACCGAACGATCCCCATGGCATCTTGCGTGTGCCGAATCCGGCTCCGCCAGCACAGGAGCGCAAGAGACCCATGACCGACACGGACACGACCACGGTCGCCGCCACAGAGACGGACGAAGACCGCTCGATTCGCTTCGAGCGGGACGCCGTCGGCCACCGGCCCCTGCTGTACGCCCACGCAACGCGGCTGACCCGCAATCCCGCCGACGCCGAGGATCTGGTGCAGGAGACGTACGTCCGGGCGTACCGGAGCTTCCACCAGTTCCGCCCCGGTACGAACCTGCGGGCCTGGCTGCTGCGGATCCTCACCAACGTCTTCCTCACCGACTACCGCAAGCGGCAGGTGGGGCCGCGCTTCGCGCACACCCCGGACGTCGAGGACTGGCAGCTCGCGAGCGTCGCCTCCCACACCTCCGGGGGGCTGCCCTCGGCGGAGTCCCAGGTCATGGACCGGATACCCGACCCCGTCGTCAGCGAGGCGCTGCGCGCGATCCCCGGCGACTTCCGGACCGTCGTCTACCTGGCCGACGTCGAGGGACTGCCGTACGAGGAGATCGCCGAGCTGGTCGGCATTCCGTCGGGCACCGTCAACTCCCGGCTGCACCGCGGCCGCAAGCGGCTGCGCACGCTGCTCGACGGGCACCGGGGCCACCGCGCCCCCGGGCGCTGACCGAGCCGGAGAACGTTCGTTTTGTTTCGTGGAGGGGCCCCGGCCGGGCTCGCAGGAGGGGGTTCGGCGCGGCCCGCCTCGCAGCATGCTGCGAAGCGGAATGCCGGAAGCTGTACCCGCAACGGGGCCGGGCGGCCGGGCCCCGCTGTCAGAGTGGAATGGCCATCCCCGCTTCCGAAGGAGCCACCACCATGGCCCAGAGCCAGACCCAGAAGAACCCGCTCGCCGTCACGACCGGTGTGCTGATCGCCCTCCTGGCCTCGTCCACCGTGCTGTTCGACGGCACCGCGCGGTACGTGGTCATGGGTGTGCTCGCCGTCGGCGTGCTCTCCTGCGCCCGCGCCCTCCAGCGGTCGCGCTCCTAGCCGTGGCCCTCTTAACCGGATTAACCGGAGTCCGCGAAGGAGGAACACCTCCGACGCGGACTCCGCGCTTACCGGGGCCGGCGGCCCGGCCGTCCTTACGGGCCCGCCGCCCGGCCCGCCCCGCTCAGATCCAGCCGCGCTCCCGCGCGAGCAGCGCCGCGTGGAACCGGTTCGACGCGTCGAGCCGGTGCATCAGCGTCGCCACGTACTTGCGGTACGTCCGCACCGAGATGCCCACGTCCCGCGCCCCGTTCTCGTCCTTGTCGGCCGTGCACAGCGACTCCAGGATCCGGCGCTCCAGTTCGGTCGGGCGCTCGCCCGACACCGCCGGCCCCTCCTCGGCCGACGCCGCCGCCGGTATTTCCTGCGCCTGGCCCCACATCCGGTCGAAGAGGGACACCAGCGTGGTCACCAGGCCCGGTTCGCGGGTCAGGAGCGCCCCCCGCTTGCTGTCGGAGGGGTCGATCGGCGTCAGCGCCGCCGCCCGGTCGAAGATGAGGATGCGCTCCAGGTCGAGGCGCGACACCCGTACCTCCGCCCCCTTGCCGACCAGCTCCCGCAGGTACGCCATCGTGGCCGGATCGTCCAGCGCGGCCGCCCCGAACAGGCTGCGCATCCTTATCCCGCGCCGCAGGATGCGCGCGTCGGCGGGGCGCGAGGTCTCGATGATCTCGGGCCGCATCACCCCCGAGGGCCAGGTGGTCATCGACTCCGAGCGGGTGAAGAAGGTCAGCTCGTCGATGGCCGCCCGCACCTGCTCGATGCCCACCAGCCGTTCCATGGGAGGCCGGTCGGCCCCCGCGATCGCGTCCGAGGTCGTGGCCGCGTTCCGTTCCGCCAGCAGTGAGGCCACGATCGCGCTGGTCGCGGCCTT
The DNA here is from genome assembly GCF_042722885.1 of Streptomyces sp. NPDC058401. NCBI lineage: Bacteria > Bacillati > Actinomycetota > Actinomycetes > Kitasatosporales > Streptomycetaceae > Streptomyces > Streptomyces sp. NPDC058401. Next base: position 21,428 of record NZ_JBHXKA010000105.1, on the reverse strand, counting down.
GGTCTCCAGCTCCTGCCGGATGCGGGCGAGCCGGGCGTCGATCAGATGCTGCACCGCCTTGGCGGGACTGACGGGGCGCAACAGCCCGTCGGTCATCGCGGCGAGACCGAGCGCCGTGACCCGTTGCCGCAGGACGTGCACCGCTTTCTCGTCCAGGTCCGCGTGCCGCACGAGCTGTTCGGGATCGGCGCCGCCGCTCCTGAGCAGGACGCGGTAGAAGCGTTCGTCCTCCGGATCGATATCGAGAAACGCCAGATCCGGATCCCCCATGGATTCCCCCAACGCCGTGGCCGGTCATTACCTGGCCTAGATCTACCTGTTACCCCGGGTCGAGGCTACGGCAATGATCCATTCCGCTTCCGGATCCCGGTGGAGAAGGGGGGTGCGGACGGTGCAGTAAGTGACCTCGCAGAACGCAGCAAGCTGCGCGCGACAGCCCTCGAACGGGGGCTCGGGGAACGGCAGAGTTGTGGTCACAAGGAGCCGCCGGGAAACACCGGAGGCCACCGGAACCGGGCGGAAAAAGGCCGGATCCGGGACGGACCGCAAATCAAGGGGGAACCACCATGATGAAGCGCCTCAGCGTCACTCTCGCCGCCGCCGTACTCATCGGCCTGGCCGGTGCCGGCACCGCGAACGCCGACGCTCCCGCCCCGGTTCCCGCCCCCGCCACCCAGGTCTGCGTCCCGATTCCGGCCGGTCTCCCGCTCCCCGGCGTCTGCGTGATCATCCCGGGCCGCGACACCCACAACTGGGACTAGCAGCCCCGCCCGCCGGGTCCTTCCGGAAGAGATCGCCACCCGATCTCCCCACGGAATTCCAGCCGGGCCGGTTTACACGACATTCGATCTTCACCGACCATTCCGATCTTCACCATCCGGCTCCCGGGAAACGAACTCCCGGACCCCGAGCACAAGGAGAGAAAGTCCGATGACCGCCTACTCGGTGCTCGTTCCCTTCGTCCCGAGCCGCCCCGAGCAGCTCCTGCCCTTCGCCGGGCTCGTCCACTGGACCGGGGCCGAACGCCTCTGGCAGGGACAGAGCCTGGTCACCGAGACCCACCAGGCCTTCGCCCACGCCGCCGGCGCCGGCTTCAGGGTCCCGGTCGGGCTCGGAGTGACCCTGATGCCGCTGCGCCACCCCACGGAGGCCGCCCTCCAGGCCCGTTCGCTCGCCCTGATGACGGGTCAGCCGGTCCTCGCCGGCTACGGACCGGGAGCCCCCGCCGTACAGAAGGCCCTGCTCGGAGCCCCGTACCGGAGCCCGCTCACCGCCGCCCGGGAGTACCTGACCGCCGTACGCGCCGCCCTCGACGGGACGGACACGGTCCTGGACGGGGACTACCTGCACCAGGAGGCACTGCTCCCGCCGGTCCCCGGACCGCCCGTCGAGATCGGACTCGGCGTCCTGCGCCCCGGCATGGCCAGGGTGGCCGGCGAGGTGGCCGACGCGGCGATCTGCTGGCTCACCCCGGCCCGCTACCTGGCCGACACGATCGTGCCCGAGGTGCGGAAGAGCGCCGAGAGCGCGGACCGGCCGGCGCCCAAGGTGGTGGCCATGGTGCCGATCGCCCTGGCGGCGCCCGACCGGGACCCCGTACGCCTGGCCCTCGCCTCCAACCGGCACCACCTGAAGGCGCCGCACTACCAGGACATGCTCCGGCGCGGCGGTGTCGAACTCCCCGCCGCCACCGGTTCGGAGGCGCAGGACGAGAGCGCGCGGGGCGCGGCCCTGGTCGCCGGGGACGCCTTCCTCTACGGGGAGCCCGCCGAGCTCCTCGCGAAACTCGAAGCCTTCCGCGAGGCGGGCGTCGACGAGATCGTCCTCAACGTCACGGGCGTGGCCCAGCTGTACGGCGCCCAAGTGGCCAGCCGCGAACTGCGCACGCTGCTCACGGTCCTCGGGCTCGCCTCCTGACCAGAGGCGGCCCGGTCCGCTAGCCCGCCCCCGCGTACGCCGCTTCCTGCCCGCACGCACCCCCTCGACTTCCGGCCGCCCCGGCCGATCCCCCTCCAGCTCCGCGTCATCAGGCGCCCGCGTCCACCCACGCACTCACGTTAGGCATGTTCATGACACTCACTTCCGTCAAGGCCCACGCCTTGCAGTGGGGCACCGGACGCCCCCTGGCCGCACTCGCCCCCCGCCCGCCGTTCACCGCGACGGTCGTCCTGGAGGACGCCGCCCACCTCGACGCCCTGCTCGGCAGCGGCGTGGCCGGCCCCGGCACCGTCGTCCTCGTCCCCGGGGACGAGCCGACCGCCGAGCCCGAGCCCCACGAGGCCACCGGCGCCCAGGTCATCGTCTGGCAGGGCTCGCTGGGCGAACCCGGCGCGGAAGCCGGACTGCACCCCGACTTCTACCTCCAGGTGCAGGCCTACTCGATCACCCCCTACCTCTCCGTCCTCGGACCCACCCTGGTCCGCATCGTCGAGGAAGCCGACTTCCAGGCCTTCCTGGAGGACGCCGACCGGGCCCTGAACGACGGCGAGTTCTCCGCCTTCCTGACCCACCCCTCGGTCCAGCTCGCCGACCTCGGAGCCCTCGGCGGCAACGGCGACGGCGACGGCCCGGCCCTGCGCCTCTACGTCTCCGCGGACGGAGCCGTCAGCGTCGCCCCCGGCGCCGCATCCCTCGGCCCCGTCGGCACCCCCGCCGCAGAACTGCACCGGGCCTGGGAGGAATCCACCGGCGCCCTGGCCGGCGTACTCGACGAGGACCTGCGCCGCGAGCAGCTCGCCGCCCGCCCCTGGATCTCCCGCTACCTGGCCGCCGTCGGCGCCATCCGCGAAGCCGTCACCCGAGGCCTCGAACACCCCCGCGTCTCCGGCTTCGGCGGCCGCCTCGTCCCCGCCCTCGCCGCCCACGCCACACCGCAGGACACCTCCGGCGACACCCCGGTACTGCTCTTCAACGCCGAACAGGCCCTGATCCACCACCCCGGGGACCGCCGCACCATCGCCCTCTCCCTCGACGCCGCCCAGGCCGCCGAAGCCCTGCTCGTCACCGGCACCGCCCAGGCCGCCGCCGACTACGCCGACCCGGCCACCGTCGACGCCGTCGCCGCCTACTTCTCCGGCATCGGACTGCCCCTCACCGAGTCCGCCGCCCCCCGCACCGCCACCGCCGACACCTCCGAAGCCACGGAAGGAGCGACCCGCTGATGGGCGCCATGCTGCTCAGCCCCGCCGCCGCGGGCACCGGCCTCACCGGCCGCGCCGCCGAGGCCGTCGCCGAACTCGGAGACCGGGCCGTCCTGTGCGACCTCTACGACGAGGCCGGCGCCCCCGTCTACCACGACATCGCCGGCACCACCCCGCACGAGGTCCGCGAACTCCTCTCCACCCTGCGCCGCATCCCCGGCCCGGTCCTCGACCTGGCCGCCGGCTCCGGCCGGCTGACCTTCCCCTTCCTGGCCCTCGGCCGCGAGGTCACCGCCCTCGAACTCTCCGGCCACATGATCGGACTGCTCCGGGACCGGCTCGCCGCCACCCCGGCCTCGCTCCAAGGCCGCTGCACCCCCGTCCAGGCCGACATGAGCGACTTCTCGCTCGGCCGCAGCTTCGGCGCCGTCGTCCTCGGCACCACCTCCATCTCCCTCCTCCCGCCGGAGGCCCGCCCCGGCCTCTACCGCTGCGTACGGGAACACCTGGCGCCCGGCGGCAGGTTCCTGCTCACCACCGTCGAGGTGGACGCCGCCGACGACGGCAGCGACGAGAGCGAGATCCTCGCCCCCGGCGAGATCACCGGCCGCTCCTACCGGATGATCGAACAGTGGACCTCGGGCAACAGCTCCCGCACGGTCACCGTCATCCCCGCGGACCCGCCGGCCGAAGGCCCCGTCCACGTCGCCACCACCACCATCGGCGTGATGCCCGCACCCCTGCTGGTCGCCGAGCTCGAAGCCGCCGGCTTCGCCATCCGCTCCACCACGCCCATCCCCGGCGGCGGCCGCCACCACGACGTCCTCCTGGAAGCCGAGGCCCTGTGATGACCACCGCCCTGCCCACCCTGACCGGACAGGACGAGGCTCCCGACCACGGCCACCCGGCCCTGTGGACCTCCCTGCTCCCGCCCTCCGCCCACGGCGACGACGCCATCTGCGCCGTCTCCGCCGAGGGGATGTACGTACGGTTCGCCGACGGCAGCGAACTCCTCGACGGCGACTCGGGCCTGTGGAACGCCAACCTCGGCCACGGCAACCGGCACATCGCCGAAGCCTGCCACCAGGCCCTGCTCAACGCCTCCTACCTGAGCGTCTTCCGCTACGAACACCCCTACGCCCGGCAGGCCGCCGAGGCCCTGGTGGAACTCTGCGGAGCCGACCACTTCGCCCGCGTCCTCTTCTCCACCTCCGGCGGCGCGGCCAACGACCTGGTCATGAAGACCGCCCGGCACTACCACGCCCTGCGCGGCGCCGAGAAGCGCAAGATCATCGTGGGGCTGCGCGGCAGCTACCACGGCCTGACCTTCGGCGGCTTCGCCCTCACCGGCGAGAACCTCGGCCAGCAGCTCTACGGGGTCGACCAGCGACTGGTGCGCCACGTCACCGCCAACGACCCCGCCGACATCGAGAAGCTGATGCGGGCCCAGGGCTCCCAGATCGCGGCCGTCGTCGTCGAACCCGTCCTCGGCAGCGGGGCCGTCCCCCTCACCGACGAGTACCTCCAGACCCTCTTCCGGCTCCGCGAGGAACACGGGTTCCTGCTCGCCGCCGACGAGGTGGCCACCGGATTCGGCCGCACCGGCTCGATGTTCGCCTCCCAGCGGTGGAGCGAACGCCCCGATCTGCTGATCACCTCCAAGGGGCTGACCAACGGCACCTGCGCGGCCGCCGCCGTCATCGTCTCCCGGACCATCGCCGACGCCTTCCGCGAAGCCGACGCCACCCTGACCCACGGCGAAACCCAGGCCGGCACCCCCGTCACCTGCGCCGCGATCATCGCCACCATCGAGGAGATGCGCCGCCTCGACGCCGTCTCCCGGGGCCGGCGCGCCGCCGAGACCCTCGGCGCCCACCTGGACCGGCTGGTCGCAGAACACCCCCTCTTCGACTCCCACGACGGCCGCGGACTCTTCCGCTCCCTGCGGATCGTCACCCCCGACGGCGAACCACTGCCGCAGGCCCGGGTCCTCGAACAGATCACCGCCATCCGTGCGGCGGGCGCCATCGTCCACGCCGGCGTCCACGGCATCCAGATCATGCCGCCGCTCACCGCGACGGACGCCGAGATCGACGCCCTCATGGAAGCCGTCCGCCGCGGAGTCGAAAGCTTCTCCGGAGGACTGCGGTGAACATCGCCTGGTCCGGATCCACCCGGCTGCTCATCGGCCCCGAAGGGCTCAGCGACTGGCTGGCGGACTTCGACGACGCCCACCCGGCAGGGGGGAGCCGTCCCGTCACCGCCCTGCTCCTCGACCCGGCCGTCGCGAACTCCCGCATCACCGACCTGGTGACCACGGAACTGGACCGGGCGGGACACACCACCCACACCATCGTCCCCGACGGCGACGGAGGCCCGGACGAGATCTTCGCCCTGGCCCGCGCCACCGCAGACGCCGGACTCGTCGCCGTCATCGGCGGCGGAGCCCTCCTGGACCGGGCCAAGCTCCTGTCCGTGGCCCACGGGGACGAACGGGCCCGCACGGCCCTGCGCACCACCGGCCGCAGCGGACTGCTCACCCTGGACCCGCGCACCCGCCGCACCCGTCCGCTGCTCGCCGTACCCACCACGGTCGGCACCGGATCCGAACTCAGCCGGGTCGCCTGCCTGCCGCACAACAGCGGCAAACGGCTCGTCATGGGCGACGCCCTCGCCCCCGACGCGGCCCTGCTGGACCCGGCCGCCACCGAGACCCTGCCCGGCGAGCTGCTGATCGAAGGAGCCCTCGAAGCGGTCTTCCGCACCGTAGGCCCCTACGTCGGCAACCTGACCGACCGCGCCGTCGAGGACGCTCTCGCCCAGACCGCCGCCACCCAGCTGGTCCGCCTCGGCGGAGCACTGGCCCGGCAACTGGCCGACGGACAGGCCCCCGACGCCACCCTGCGCACCGACCTGGCCCGGCTGAGCGGACTGACCCAGTCCACCTGGCTCTGCTACGGCAGGGACCTGTTCAGCACCGAGGGCTGGATGATCGCCAACGAACTCTCCAGCGCCCTGGGCATCCGCAAGATGACCGCCGTCGCGGCCATCCTGCCGGCCCTGTGGCGGGCCGTCCTCGCCGGCGACACCCGGCTCGGCTCCGCCGCCCGCTTGCGGGGGATCTGGGAACTGCTCCGCTCGGCCGACAGCAGCGGCGACCCGCTGCCCGCCGAGCCGGTAGCAGGCATCAGCGCCCTGATGAACCGCTGGGGCATCGTCCGCGACATCGCCGTCACCCCGCAGCTGCTCGACGCGGTGGCCCGCAGGACCGTACGGGCCTGGGGCGCGGGCCTCCCGATGCTCGGCGGCCTGCGCGCCGCCGACGTCAACGCCCTGCTCACCGAAGCGGCCTGAACACCTGCGCCGCACCCACAGACTTCCGCGCCGGCTCGGCGCGGGGACCGCACCACCCCGCTTCCCAGATAAGGAAACCGTCATGGACAACAACACGTTCGACGTTGCCGCCGATGTGAACCACCTGGAGCTCGGCCTCCAGGAGCTCGAGGTCATGGAGGCCCCGGGCTGGTGGACGACCGGTGGCGTCGTCGTCGGCATCTCCCTCGTCTCGGTGGTCATGACCTGATCCGACCCGGATCAGCGCCACCCGCTCCACCCGCACCACCCCTCGTACACCCACCACACAGAAGGAGTCAGTCATGAACGAGAAGTTCGAGGCCCCCGCGGCCGATGTGAACCACCTGGAGCTCGGCCTGCAGGAGCTCGAGGTCATGGAGGCCCCGGGCTGGTGGACCACCGGCGGTGTCGTCGTCGGCATCTCGATCGTCTCCATCGTCGCCACCTGATCCACCCTCAGCACCGCGCAGCACGTCACCACCACCACTCGAATCACGAAGGAGAACAGCCATGAGCGAGCAGATTCTGGACAACGCGGCGGTCGTCGCGCAGGACGGCCTGGAGCTGGGCCTGCAGGAGCTCGAGGTCCTCGAGGCCCCCGGTTTCTGGGAGGGCGTGTCCATCGGCATCGCGATCTCCACGGTCACCATCGCCACCTGATCCACCCTCGTCACTCACGTAACACCCCTCACACCACACACGAAGGAGAACAGCCATGAGCGAGCAGATTCTCGACAACGCGGTCGTCGCGCAGGACGGCCTGGAGCTGGGCCTGCAGGAGCTCGAGGTCCTCGAGGCCCCCGGTTTCTGGGAGGGCGTGTCCATCGGCATCGCCATCTCCACGGTGACCATCGCCACCTGATCCCGCCCCGGCGACCCGCTCCCGAGTGAGCGGTACCCGTAACGGATCGATGCGGACCGGGCCCGGCCGGGAAACCCCCGGCCGGGGCCCGGCCCTCGGCACCACCGAACCAACGCACCACCCCCACACCCCGGAAAGGACGCGGCAGCGATGAGCAGCAGCGACCCGGCCGTCTCGCTGAACGGTCTCACCAAGATCTACAAGGGCGTGCGCGCCGTCGACGCGCTGACCGTGGACATCCGCGCCGGCCGTGTCACCGGCCTCCTGGGCCGCAACGGCGCCGGCAAGACCACCACCCTGCGGATGCTGCTCGGCCTCGCCACCCCGACCGCCGGCACCGCGACCATCCTCGGCAAGACGTACGCCGAACTCCCCGACGCGGCCCACCGCATCGGCGTCAGCATGGACGGCATGGGCGGCGTCACCGGCGCCACCGTCCGCGGCGAACTGCGCATCTGGTGCACCGTGCTGGGCCTGCCCGCCGGCCGCGCCGACCAGGTCATGGAGTACACCGGCCTCGACTACGCCGCCGACCGCCCGGTCAAGGGCTGCTCCACCGGCATGCGCCAGCGGCTCGCCCTGGCCACCGCCCTGCTCGCCGACCCGGAGATCCTCATCCTCGACGAGCCGGCCAACGGCCTCGACCCGGACGGCATCCGCTGGCTGCGCGCCACCCTGCGCACCCTGGCCCTGGGCGGCCGCACCGTCATCGTCTCCAGCCACCAGCTCGCCGAGCTGGAGCAGACCGTCGACGACGTCGTGATCATGCAGCACTCCCTGCGCTACGCGGGCACCCTCGAGGACCTCACCGGCGACGGCGCCGTCCGCCTGGAGGACCGCTTCTTCGAGCTGGTCGACCCGGCCGCCACCGCCGTTCCCGCCGCCGACACCGCGGGCAACGCGGGCACCCGTACCCCGGAAAGGAACTACTCCCGTGCGTAACCTCATCGCCGGCGAAACCCGGAAGGCCCTGACCGGCCGCGCCTGGTGGGCCCTGCCGCTCGCGGGAGCCTGGCTGTGCCTGATCACCACCTTCGGATACGTCTCCGGAGGCGAGAAGGCCATCGCCGACGGGTCCACCTCCCTGGCCGTCGGCCAGGACGTGGCCCGTTCCTGGATGATGATGTTCCTGCTGGCGGCCGTCTTCGGCGCCGTCCACGTCACCCGGGACTACGCCTCCGGCACCATGGTCCGCTCCGCGCTCCTGGCCGGCTCCCGCTCCCGCCTCTTCGGCGCGAAGCTCGCCGTCGCCACCGCCGCCGGAGCCGGCTTCGGCCTGATCGCCGCCGCCCTCGGCGCCGTCAGCGTCTACCTGGGCCCGCTGCCCTTCGGCCTGGAGGCCGCCGCCGACGGCGAGACCGCCCTCATCCTGGTCGGCGTGTTCGCCTGCTGCACCCTGGCCGCCCCCTGGGGCGCCCTCATCGGCTGGATCGTCCGGAACCAGACCGGCGCCGTGGCCACCCTGATCGGCCTCACGCTCCTGGTGGACCCCGGGCTGCAGCGGCTGGTCCCCGAGGTCTCCAAGTACCTGCTGACCATCGCGATGAGCTCCGTCTACCGGGACGTGAAGCCCGACCTGCTGTCGCTGCCCTGGGCGTACGCGGTCATCGCCGCCTGGCTCGCCGCCGCCTTCGTCGCCGGCCGCCACCTCGTCCGCACCCGCGACATCGCTTAAGGGCGTGTCTTCCCGAACTTCTCGATCAGGCAGAACCGGTCCGTCCGGCCCCGACCCGCCGGACACGTCCTCACCGCCCCCTTGAGCAGAGGTGCTTCCACCATGTCCGCCAAAACCGCCTTCGCACCCGATCTGGAGCGGCCCCGCACCGCCGACGACGTGGCCGTGCGCGAACCGCTCACCGAAGACGCCCCCTGGGTGATCCAGCGCGGGGAGCACAAGCACTTCCGTACCGGCGAGGACCTCGCCCGTCTGGTCCGCCTCCTCGACGGAAGCCGCGACCACGACCAGCTCGCCGCCGAACTCGGCTCCCCCTGGACCCCCGGCCACATCGGCCGCGCGGTCCGCAGCCTCGCCGACTCCGACCTCCTGGAAGACGGACGGCCCGTCAAGAAGCCGGCCAGGGTCCGCTTCGCGGGCCCGCTGACCATCCAGTTCACCCTGGTCAAGCCCGAGCGGATGCTGCGCCGCCTCGCCCCGCTGGTCCGCCCGCTCGGCCACCGCCTCGTCCGCGGCGCGGCCGCCGCCGTGGTCCTGCTGGGCGTACTGGCCCTCGCCGCCAGCGGCGCCACCCTCGGCGAGGCGCTCTCCCGCCCGATGCCCCTGTGGGCGTACGCCTGCGTGATGCTCGGCGTGGTCGCCACCACCGCCGTCCACGAGATGGCCCACGGAGCGGTCCTCACCCATCACGGCGGCACACCCAGCCGGATGGGCTTCATGCTCTTCTACATGTCGCCGGCGTTCTTCTGCGACGTCTCCGACGGCTGGCGACTGCCCAACCCGCGCCAGCGCGTCCAGGTCGCCCTCGCAGGCATCGCCATCCAGGCAGTCGCCGCCGGCACCGCCGCCCTCGCGGCCCTCGCCGTCCCCGCCGGACCGGCCCGCGAGACCCTGCTGCTGGTGGGCCTCGTCAACTACATGGTCTGCGTGGTGAACCTGCTCCCGCTGGTCAAGCTCGACGGCTACCTCGCCCTCATGAGCCACCTGGACATCTCCCACCTGCGGGAGAAGGCCATGACCGACGCCCGCCGGGCCCTCGCCCGGGTCGTCTTCGGAGGCCGCGGCTACCAGCGCGAACTGCCCGGCCGCGGCTGGTCCGTCCCGTACGGCCTGGCCTGCCTGATCTTCCCGCTGTACCTGGTCTCCAGCGCCCTGACCCTCTGGTCCGGGATCCTCCAGCGCCTCGGCATCGCCGGCTCCTGCATGATGGTCTGCGCGCTCGGCTACCTGCTGTGGCGCCTCGGCAAGGGCGCCGCCACCCTGGTCCGCGAAGCCGTCCAGGCCGGCGCCCGCCCCGTCCGCATCGCCGCCGCGGGCGTGCTCGCCACCGCCGGACTGGCCCTGGCCGCCACCCTCGTACAGATCCCCGCCACCGTCTCGGCCGGCTACACCACCGAACCCGACGGCAGCCTCAGCCTCCTCGTCCCCCGGGGCGGCGGCGGCTTCGACCTCACCGAGGGCACCACGGTCACCCTGCGCCGCTCCGGGCTCTTCTCCCGGCCGCAGACCGGCACCGCCACCCTCGGCGAACCCACCGGCCACGACGTCCTCGCCCCGGTCACCGCCATGCTCCCCGTCGCCAGTGACCGCCCCTGGCTGGAGATGAAGGCGTACCCGCTGCACCGCGTCACCGCCACCCCCGCGCCGAACGGCACGGACCGCACCGGCGTCGCCGAGGTCCAGGCGGGCGACCACCCGCTCTGGAAGTGGTTCGCCGTCTCCTACCTCGGCCCGCTGCTCCCCTGACTTCTCCCGTACGCCGCCCACGGAGGCCCGCCATGTCCCTGCGACACGTTGCCCACTGCCCGCCCGGCACCCCCTTCTACGACCGTCCGGCCGCGATCACCGGCGCCGACGCCTTCCCGGCGGCCACCGCCGAGGCCCCCGCCGGGTGGACCCGTGAGCCGATGGGGGAGTGGACCGTCCTGACCCCGCCGGGACTCGAACTCCCCGGGCAGGGCTGGAAGATCCACGTCTCGGCGACCGAGCGCACGGCCCCCGAGGTCCTCGACATCGTGAGCGCGTACTGCACCTCCCGCTCCCTGCTCTTCAAGTTCCTCACCAGCCCCTCGATGCTGATGCTGCGCAACAGCAAGTACGGGGACCGGGGCAGCAGCGGCAAGTTCATCACCCTCTACCCCCGCGACGAGGCGGAGCTGGAGACCGTACTGACCGAGCTCGACGCCCTCCTCGAAGGCCGCCCGGGACCGGCCGTCCTCAGCGACCTGCGCTGGGGAGCGGGCCCCCTGTACGTGCGCTACGGAGGCTTCAAGCTGAAGCTGGGCCCCGGCCCCAACGGCGCCCCCGTCCCCTGCATCGAGGACCCCGAGGGCAACCTCGTCCCCGATGTGCGCGGCCCCTCCTTCCGCCCGCCGGCCTGGCTGGAGCTGCCGCCGTGCGTGGTGCGGGCGCTGGCCGAACGCAGCCGCGGCGGCTCCCTCGGGGACTTCCCCTTCAAGATCACCCAGGCCCTGCACTTCTCCAACGGCGGCGGCGTCTACCGCGCCACCGACACCCGCGACGGACACGAGGTCCTGGTCAAGGAGGGCCGCCCGCACGCCGGCCTCGACGACGCCGGAGCCGACGCCGTGGAGCGGCTGCGCCGCGAGCACGACGCCCTGGCCGCCCTCGACGGACTGCCCTGGTTCCCGCGGGTCCTGGACTGGCGCCGCGGCGCCGAACACTGGTTCCTGACACGGGAGTTCGTCGACGGCAACGCCCTGACCAAGGAGACCGCCGAGCGCAACCCGATGCTCCACCCGGTCACCGCCCGCGACACCGCGATGCCCGTGGCCGAGTACACCGCCTGGGCCCTGGACGTCCTCGACCGCATCGAGGCCGCCGTCACCGCCATGCACGAACGCGGCCTGGTCTTCGGAGACCTGCACCCCAACAACGTCCTGCTCCGCCCCGACGGCACCGTCGCCTTCATCGACCTGGAGACCACCCTCCCCATCGAGGGCCACACCGGCCAGGCCATCGGAGCCCCCGGCTTCTGCGCCCCCGCCGGCACCACCGGCACCGCCGTCGACCGCTACGCCCTGGGCTGCCTGCGCCTGAGCCTGTTCCTGCCGCTCACCCCGGTGATGTCCTTCACCCGGCACCGCTCCGAGGACCTCCTCGCGCAGATCGCCGCCTTCTTCCCGGTGCCCGAGGGGTACGCCGACCAGGTCCGCGCCGACCTCGGACACGCCCCGGCGCCCGCCGGCGGCCCGCTGGCCACCCCCGAGCGCATCGCCACCGGCATCCTCACCTGCGCCACCCCCGAGCGCACGGACCGCCTCTTCCCCGGCGACGCCGACCAGTTCCTGCACGGCGACGGCGGCCTCAACATCGCCAACGGAGCCGCCGGGGTGCTGTGGGCCCTGCGCGGCGCCGGGATCACCGTCCCCGAGGCCCACGTCGACTGGCTGGCCGACGCCGCCCGAGCCGTCACCGCTCCGCGCCCGGGCCTCTACGACGGACTGGCCGGCATCGCCTGCGTCCTGCACGACTTCGGCCGCACCGACGAGGCCGCCGCCCTCCTCGACCGCGCCCACGGCCTGCTGTCCACCGCCACCCTGCGCGACGGCAGCCCCGACCGCAGCCTCTCCGGCGGCATCGCCGGCCTCGGCCTGGCCCTGCGGTACCTCGGGGAGGACGCGGCCGCCGGCGAACTCGCCGCCGCGCTCGTCAACAGCCCCACCCTGGAGGAACGCCCCGGCCTGCTCCGCGGAGCCAGCGGCGAGGCCCTCTTCCTGCTCGCCGCCGGCCGTGACGACGCCGCCCGCGTGGCACTCGTACACGACCTCGAACTGTCCCGGCAGCCGCTGCCCACGCCGTGGCACCGGGTCCAGCTCGCCCACGGCGGAGCCGGGCAGGCCATCGCCGTCCACCACTACCTCGCCGCGCACCGGGACCCGTACCTCACGGCCGTGTACGACGCCCTGCTGACCGACCTCACCTCGCAGTTCCACCCGGCCTGCGGCCTGTTCACCGGCCGGGCCGGCGCGCTCGCCGCGCTGACCTGCACGGACGACGGCTCGGCGGCCACCGCTCGGGCGCTCGCCGAACTGCGCTCCGGACTCGAACCGTTCGCGGTGGCCCACGAGAACGACCCGTACGCCACCGGCTTCCTCGGCGACCACCTGCTGCGCCTGTCCACGGACCTGGCCACCGGATCCGCCGGCGTCCTGGCCGCGCTGACCGCGCCCCGTACGGGCGTCCTGCCCTACCTGCCCGCCCTGGCGGCGGCGCCCGTCCCGGCGCCGGTTCCGGCATCGGTTCCGGCCGCCCGCTGAAGCCCCACCCCGACACCGTACGGAGCCCCGCATGCCCACCCACCTGACGGTCAGCATCACCATGACCGAGGAGGCCCCCTCCTCGGCGGCCCCCGAGACCACGGCCGTACGCCTCGTGTCCTGCCTCCCCGCGTCGTGGACGGTGGTGCCCCTCTCGATGACCGCCCGCTCCGCGACCCTGTCCCTGACCGCCCCGGACGACACCCGCGCACCGGCGGTCCTCGACACCCTGGACACCGCGCTGGCGGCCCCCGCCTTCACCGGCTGGATCCGCGGCTGACCCGCCCCTCCCCGACCACCCGCAGGCCGCCCATCCCCCACAGGCGGCCTGCGGGTGCCTGCTGCCCGACGCCCGGCCCGACCGGTCAGCCCCGCGGCGGGACGAGCATCCGCTCGGCGCCGAGACCGGCCGTGCGGGTGTCCTCGTACAGGCTGGTCTCGCCGTCGCGCCAGCGGACCAGGAGGTCGTCGGTGAGGCCGTCGCCGGTGTACCGGCCGGCGGTCATGAGGATGCTGTGGGTCCAGGTGGGGTCCGGACCGCGCAGGCGCCGTTCGCTGCCGGGACCGCGGGGGGTGAGGCCCGTGCGGGCGGCGAGCGCGCCGTTGGACCGGCGGACCATCAGGTCCCACTTCCGGTTGCCGGAGAACTGCCCGGCGGCGAGCAGGGCGGTGCCCTTCCAGGCGGGACCGGGGCCTGCGAGCCGGTGCTCGCGGCCGAAGGTGCCGGCGCCCACGGCGGTGTGGAGGGTGAGTTCGCCGTCGGACCAGCGGACCACGAGGTCGGTGACGTAGTGGGAGGCGTCGAAGCGCCCGGCGGTGATCTGGGCGGCGTGCTTCCAGACGGATCCGGCGGGTGCCATCTGGGTGACGCGGCCCAGGCCGTGGGCGCCGACGTCGGCGTGCAGGGTCATCCGGCCGTTCTGCCGGCGGACCATCAGGTCGAACTGGTCCGAGCCGGTGAAATCGCCCGCGGTGACGGCGGCCACGTCCTTCCAGGCCGCGTTCGGCGCCATGAGCCGGCGCTCCGGGAGGAAGCCGCCGCGGCCGTCACCCGGGAAGAGGGTCACCTCGCCGTCCGTCCACACCACGAGCAGGCTGCTGCGCCCGCTGCCGGTGAAATCGCCGGAGGCCATGGCCCGGGCATGGGTCCACAGCTCCCCGGAGCCCGGCAGCGGGAAGCCGCCGGCGGAGCCCCGGTAGGGCGGCCGGGAGAGGGCGGCGGGGTCGCGGCCGGCGGCGGCGTCCGCGTACAGCTGCAGCGCCTCCTTGCCGTACACGGGCGCGTACGTCACCCAGGAGTCGTTGCCGCCGCCGTGGTAGCCGCCGGTGTTGCCGATGACCTTGCCGGTGCGGTGCGCGGCGTCGTAGTCCTTGATCCAGGGGCCGCCGGACACCCCGCCGTAGAAGCCGTTGCAGACCATCCGCAGCTGCCGGAAGCCCTGCAGCCGGGTGGTGGGAACCTCGCACCGGACGGCCTCGTGGCCCTTGTTCACCCGCGAGGCCGACGGATAGCCGACCACGGTGACCTGGTGCTCGTACGTGTCCACCGGCGTGAAGGTCAGCGCCCCGGTGACGTTCTCGACGCGTCCCTTCGCGTTCGGCTCGACCAGGACGAAGGCGAGGTCCAGGTCGGACACGGCGGGCGTGGCGTGGGAGCGGTAGCGGGGGTCCGTGTAGACGCCCCCGGCCCGGACCGGGAAGACGCCGAACGGCTGGGCGGCGGCGGTCTTTCCGTGGCGGTAGCGCGGTACGAAGACGGCGCGGTTCCCCGGCTGCCGCATGCCGAGGGCGCAGTGCCCCGCGGTGAGCACCATGCTCCTGCCCGCGCTGCGCACGACGCTGCCGGTGCAGGAGGTGTCCGCCGTGCCGATCGCGGACTGCCGGTAGAAGAAGGTGCCCACCATCGGCATGCCGTCGAAGTGGATGCCGGTGGGAATGCCGGAGGGCGCGCGGGCGCCGGCCGCGGCCCGGCCCCTGGCGGCGTCGACGGGCACGGCCGCCGCCATGCGTTCGGCCGTCCAGTACGCCTCCGCGGAGCGGAGCCCGGCGGAGGGCGCGGACGGCGCGGACGGCGCGGGCGGGGTGGGCGCGGCGGTGGCGGCGCCCGGCCCGGCCGCCAGCACGCAGGCGGCGGCCACGGCGGTGAGGGTGAACCATCCGGATCCCAAGAACCTGCCCGCCTTCCGCGTGGGGTCGTCGACGCCGAGAACGAGATCACACGGGCACGCCCAGGACGCGGACGGGCGCGTTCGCCGCGCGGCGACTGCTCCGGATGCCCCGGCGGGAGGCGCCCCCGGGCGCGGCCGGCTGCCGGTTCGGGAACCGGTCCGACGGCGCCTCCCGCTACGCGATGGTCAACCACCACCGGGAGGAGCAGTCACCGTCCCAGTGACGGCCGCGCGGCTCCAGCCGGACGAGCGCGCCGTCCAGGACCGGTCCGTCGAGTACGAAGGTCATGGCCGCAGCGTTCCAGAACGGACCTGCCGCGTCGCGCGAATTCGGCGGCGCGGGGCAGGGGTCCAAAGAATCTATACAAGCGTCTTGAACATACGTCTTATACGGTTGTATATTTCTGGCACGGGGTCACACCGTCCCCGTATCCGCACCGGAACCAGGGGGAACCGCCATGACGGACACCGCCGCCCAGCCCACCCGCGCCACCCTGCGCATCGACGGACGCACCCTGTCCTACCTGGACTTCGGCGGCGCCGGCCGACCCCTCCTCGCCCTGCACGGCCACCTCTCCGAGGGCTCCTCCTTCGCGCCCCTGGCCGCCGCGCTCGGACCCGGGTGGCGGGTGATCGCACCCGACCAGCGCGGCCACGGGGACTCCGACCGCGCCGCGGAGTACACCCGCGCCGGGTACGTCGCCGACCTGGTCGCCCTCCTCGCCCACCTCGGGATCGACCGCACCGTCGTCCTCGGCCACTCCCTCGGCGGGATCAACGGCTACCACCTGGCCGCCGAACACCCGGAGCTGGCCCTGGCCCTCGTCGACGTCGACGCCCCCGCCGAACTCCCCGACCACGGCACGAGCCCCCTGGGCTTCGTACGGGACTTCCCCTACACCGCGCCGACCCGCGAGGAGCTCCTCGCCGGCTGCGGCCCCCTCGCCCCCGCCCTCGCCCCGGCCCTGCGCCCGCTGCCCGGCGGAGCCGGCTGGCGGCTGCCGTTCCACCCGCAGGACACCATCGACTCCGAGAACCTCGTCCACGGGGACCACTGGAAGCAGTGGCTCGCGACCGACTGCCCCGCCCTCCTGGTGCACGGCCTGCGCAGCCAGGTCGTGTCCGCCGAACTGGCCCGGGACATGACCGCCCGGCGCCCCGGGACCGTGTCCCGCGCCCTGGACACCGACCACTTCGTGCAGCTGGGCGACCCGGAGGGCTTCGCCGCCGCCGTCCGGGAGTTCCTCGCCGGGCTCTGACGCGCCGGGCCCCTCCCGGAGCCGGGCCGTCGGCCCTCACGGGCGATAGAACGCGGGACAGCCCGGACCCCGGTGGCTACACTGCGCGCAGTTGATCAAGTGGTGTGGGGGCGGCCGGTGTTGGAGCGGACAGCGACACGGGTGTGCCCGTTGTGCGAGGCGACGTGCGGGCTGAGCATCACCCTGTCGGACGAGGTCGTCACCCGCGTCAAGGGGAACCGGGACGACGTCTTCAGCAAGGGCTACCTCTGCCCGAAGGGCGCCTCCCTGGGCCGGTTCGACAGCGACCCCGACCGGCTGCACGCCCCACTGGTGCGCCGCCCCGACGGCGGGTTCGACGAGGTGGGCTGGGCCGAGGCCTTCGCCGCCGTCGAACGCGGCCTGCGAGGAGTGACGGAGCGGCACGGCCGGGACGCCGTGGCCCTCTACATGGGCAACCCGGTCATCCACACGCTGGCCCTGCCGCTCTACATGCTGGTCCTGCGCGAACGCCTCGGCACGCGGAACATCTACTCCTCCACCACCCTCGACACCATGCCCAAGAGCGTGGCCTGCGGATGGATGTACGGGGACCCGCTCGCCTTCCCGCTGCCCGACATCGACCGCACCGACCACCTGCTGGTCCTGGGCGCCAACCCGATGGAGTCCAACGGCAGCCTGTGGACCGTCGCCGACATGCCGGGCCGGCTCAAGGCGCTGCGGGCGCGCGGCGGACGCCTCGTCGTCGTCGACCCGCGCCGCACCCGCACCGCGGACCTCGCCGACGCACACGTCCCGATCCGCCCGGGCACCGACGCCCTGCTGCTGCTCGGCATCGCACACACGCTGTTCGAGGAGGGCCTGGCGACGGACCCCGGCCCCGGCTTCGCCGGCTACGACGAGCTGGCCGTCCAGGTGAAGGGGTTCGCCGCGGAAGACGTCGCGGACGCCTGCGGGGTCCCCGCGGGGACCATCCGCACGCTCGCGCGCGAGCTGGCCGCGGCGCCGACGGCCGCCGTGTACGGACGGCTGGGCACCTGTACCACGGAGTTCGGCACCCTCACCAGCTGGCTGGTGGACGTGGTCAACATCATCACCGGCAACTTCGACCGACCCGGCGGCGTGCTCTTCGGCGAGGCACCGCACGCCACCCGCCGCCCCGCCGAGCCGTTCCGCACCGGACGCTGGCACAGCAGGGTCCGCGGACTGCCGGAGGCCAACGGCGAGCTCCCCACCGCGACCCTCGCGGACGAGATCGACACCCCCGGCGAGGGGCAGGTACGGGCCCTGCTCTGCATCGCCGGGAACCTGGTCCTCGCCTCACCGCAGGGCGAACGGCTGGACCGGGCCCTGCCCGGCCTGGACTTCATGGTCTGCGTCGACCCCTACCTGAACGAGACCACCCGGCACGCGTCCGTCATCCTGCCGCCGCCGAGCGCCCTGGAATCACCCCACTACGACGTGGTCCTGGCGGGCCGCTCCGTCCGCCGCAACGCCCGCTTCTCCCCGCCCGTACGGGCCCTGGCACCCGGGCGCCCCAGCGAGGCGGAGATCCTCGCCCGGCTGGTCCTCATCGCCTCGGGCAAGAGCGCGGACGGGGACCCCGACAGCGTCGACGAGGCACTGACCGACCTGACCCTGAGGGCCGCCGCCGGCCGTCCGGGGGCGCCCCTGCACGGGCGCGAACCGGCCGCGCTCAAGCGGGAACTGACCGGGGACAACGCCCTGGAGCGGCGGCTCGACCTGATGCTCCGCCTCGGCCCCGCCGGCGACCTGTTCGGCAAGCGGCCCGACGGCCTGAACCTGGCCCTGCTCAAGGCGACCCCGAACGGCATCGACCTCGGGCCGCTGCGGCCCCGCCGCAAGGAGGTCGTGATGACCGCCTCCGGCCTGGTGGAACTGTGCCCGCCCGCCATCACCGGGGACCTGCCCCGGTTGGAGGCGCGGATGCGGGAGCTGGACGACGGCGGGTTCGTGCTCATCTCCCGCCGCCAGCTGAAGTCCGTCAACAGCTGGTCGCACAACATCGCGACCCTGTCCGGCGGCACCAACCGCTGCGCCCTGGAGATCAGCACGCAGGACGCCGGGCGCCTCGGGGTCACCGCCGGAGACCTGGTCCGGGTCCGGGGCCGGAGCGGCGAGGTGGTGGTGCCGGTGGAGCCCACCGACCGGCTGCGCGAGGGCGTGCTGAGCCTCCCGTACGGCTGGGGGCACGGACGCAAGGGCAGCCGGCTCACCCACGCGGACACCCAGCCGGGGGTGAGCATGAACGCGCTCACCGACAGCTCGGTCGTCGACCCGCTCTCCGGCACGGCCGTCTTCAACGGGGTGCCCGTACGGGTGGAGAAGGCGGAGCAGGCCGAGAAGGCGGAGCAGGCCGAGAAGGCGGAGCAGGCCAAGAAGACAGAGTAGGACGAGAAGGCCGAACAGGAAACGGAAAGATGAATTCCGGACGATTCGCATTCTGCGTCATTTGAATTCCTGATCGCCCCGAGTGAAAACTTTTCAGACATCCCGAGCGTCCCTAGACTGGCCAAGAACGTCCGATCGCCAGTCAATGGAGATTCCGTGAGTCTTGCCCGTCGCATTGCGATTCCTGCTGTTTCCCTGATGCTCCTCGCCGGAGTGGCCACCGCGGCGAACGCCGTCGAAGAACCCGCGCAGGATTCCCTGTTCGGTCCGGTGTGTTCCCCCACGCAGACCGCCATCACCGATGTCCCGCACCGGCTTTTCGCCGCGTGGAACAACGGTGACGCGGCCGGAGTCGCCGCCCAGTTCACGACGGACGGGCACATGATTCCGAGCAACGGTGCCTACCTCACCAGCCGGAGCGCGATCCAGTCCTTCTACCAGGGCGCCTTCGCCGGCCCCCTCGCGGGCACCCGGATGATCGGCAAGCCGCTCTCCGTGCGCTGCCTGTCCAGCACCACGGCCGTGATCGACGGGCTCGGCGGGCTGCTCAAGCCCGGTGACACCTACACCGAGCCGGAGCAGGTGCCGATCGGCCAGCGCATCATCGTCTCCTGGACGGCGGTCCGCGTCGGCAACACCTACTACATGAAGGAATTCCAGAGCACCACCATTCAGGGCTGATCAGCGAGCCGGCTGCCGCGAGGAAATCGAGAGGAACGGAGAGTTTCGTTGCCACGCACGGTGCTGGTCACGGGAGGAAACAGGGGAATCGGGTTGGCCATTGCCGAGGAATTCCTCGGACGTGGTGACCGGGTCGCCATCACCTACCGCAGCGAACCACCGGAAGGTAAATTCCTCGCCGTTCGGTGCGATGTCGCCGACCCGGAGCAGATCGACGCGGCATTCACCACGGTCGAGGCCGAACTCGGCCCGGTGGAGATCCTCGTGTCCAATGCCGGGATAACCGAGGACCGGCCCATGCTGCGGATGCAGGAAGAGCAGTTCTCCCGGGTCATCGACACCAATCTCACCGGCGGCTGGCGCTGTGCCCGCCGGGCCCTGCCCAAAATGCTGCGCGGCCGGTGGGGGCGGATCGTCTTCGTGTCCTCCGTCGCCGGACTGCGCGGGAACCAGGGCCAGGTCAACTACGCCGCCAGCAAGGCCGGCATGGTCGGCATGGCACGCTCGCTCGCCCGCGAGGTCGCCACGTCCGGCATCACCGTGAACGTGGTGGCGCCCGGGCTGATCGAGACCGACATGACCGCCGCCCTGTCCGGAGCCCGCAAGAGCACGCACCTGGCGGAGATCCCGGCGGGCCGGGCCGGCCGGCCCGAGGACGTGGCCGACACGGTGGCCTGGCTCACGGGGGAGCGGGCCGGCTACGTCACGGGCGCGGTCGTGCCCGTGGACGGCGGCCTGGGAATGGGGCACTGATCATGACCACCGTCCTTCCCGAGCCCACCGCACCTCCCGCCACCGGCGGCCTGCTCGCCGGCAAGCGGATCGTCGTCACCGGCGTGATCACGGAGCGGTCCATCGCGTTCGCGGCCGCCCGGATCGCCCAGGAACAGGGCGCCCGGATCGTCCTCACCGGCTACGGACGGATGTCCCTGGTCGAACTGGTCTCCCGCCGGCTGCCCGAGAAGCCGCCGGTCGTGGAACTGGACGTGACCGACTCCGGGCACCTCGCCCGGCTCCCGGACCTGGTGGGCGAACACCTCGGCGGAGTCGACGGAGTACTGCACTCCATCGCCTTCGCCCCGCCGAGCTGCCTCGGCGGATTCCTCACCGCACCCTGGGAGGACGTGGCCACCGCCGTGCACACCTCCGCCTACTCCTACGTCTCGCTCGCCAAGTCGCTGCTGCCGCTCATGGGCAGCGGCGGCTCGGTGGTCGGACTCACCTTCGACGCCACGAAGGCCTGGTCGGGATACGACTGGATGGGCGTGGCCAAGGCCTCCCTGGAGTCCGCCAACCGCTACCTCGCCAGGGAAGCGGGCCCGCTCGGCATCAGGTCGAACCTGGTGGCGGCCGGTCCCCTGCGCACCACCGCCGGCAAGGCCATCCCCGGCCTGGCCCGCACCCAGGACGACTGGGCGGCGAAGGCACCGCTCGGCTGGAACATCACCGAGACGGAGTCCACGGCACGGGCCTGCGCCGCGCTGCTCTCCGACTGGTTCCCGGCCACCACGGGCGAGATCGTCCACGTCGACGGCGGACACCACGCGATGGGCGCCTGACCGCGGGACCACAGCACGAACGGGGTGGTGCCCCCCGGCGCGCGGGGGGGGCCCGGGGC
>NZ_JBHXKA010000104.1:0-29496 GCF_042722885.1 Streptomyces sp. NPDC058401 | reverse complement strand
GGGTTTCGGCTGCCGCCGGCCACATCCAGCCTCGCCGGCGTTTGAGGAGCGGGGGTCCGGGGCGGAGCCCCAGGGGGGTCCGGGCGCAGCCCGGGGAACGGGCGAAGGGCGGGTAGGGGACAGCCCCGCAGGGCCGCCGGCCACGGCTAGAGGGCCCGGGATGCCCCGACCGGGAGGTCCCAGAGGTGCTCCCGGGGCAGCCCGGTACGGGCCCACGCGGCCCGCACCCGCTGCAACGGCTCCATCACGGGCTCCGAGGAAAGCACGAAGGTCCCCCAGTGCATGGGCGCCATCCGCCGCGCCCCCAGGTCCAGACAGGCCTGCACGGCCTCCTCCGGATCCGCGTGGACGTCCCGCAGCCACCACCGCGGGGCGTACGCCCCGATGGGGAGCAGCGCGAGGTCGATGCCGGGGTGCCGCCGCCCGATCTCGCCGAACCAGTGCCCGTAGCCCGTGTCTCCCGCGAAGTAGACCTTCTTCGCGGCGGCGGCGTCGTCACCGCCCCGGCCGTCCCCGACGCTGAGCATCCAGCCGCCCCACAACGTCCGGCACGCGTCCATCAGCGACCGCTTCGACCAGTGGTGCGCCGGTACGAACTCGAAGCGTACGCCGCCCAGTTCGGCCGACTCCCACCAGTCGAGTTCGGTGACCCGGGTGAACCCCCGCCGCCGGCACCACCGCGCGAGGCCCGCCGGGACGAAGAGCGGTGTCGTGCGCGGGAGGCGTTTGAGGGTGGGGGCGTCGAGGTGGTCGTAGTGGTTGTGGCTGATCACCACGGCGTCGACCGGCGGCAGTTCCTCCCAGCGCACTCCGACCGGGGTCATGCGGGCCGGGGTGCCGAGGATCCGCCGGGACCAGACGGGGTCGGTCAGTACGGTGAGCCCGCCGATGCGCAGCACCCAGCTGGCGTGCCCGGCCCAGGTGGCGGACACCGTCCCGGTGGCCACGGAGGGCAGCGGGGCGGGTGCGTAGGGCAGGTCCGGGATGCCGCGCAGCCCGTCCGGGCCGGGCCGGAAGGCGCCCTCGCGGGCGAGCCGGGCGAACGCGCGCAGCCCGGGCAGCGGGGTGGTCAGCCGGTCCGCGAACGAGCGCGGCCACAGCCGGTGTTCGCCCAGCGCCCGCGGCCGCGCGGGCCGGCCGGTGACACCGGCACCGGCACTCGTACCGGCAGCGGCACCCGCCCCGGCTCCGGCACCGGCACCGGCCCGGGTCGCCGTCGGGGGGACGTCCGGGCCGGCCCCGGCCGGCGAAGCCGAGGGGGCGTCCGTCTGGTCCCTCATCGAGAAGTCTCCGTTCACCGGCGGCAGTCGGGGTTTCGGGCAGCGGGTTTCGGGCAGCGGGTTTCGGCGCGGGCCTCAGTCGGACAGCCCGGCCAGGACCGACCGGAGCCGGGCCAGGGAGTCCCGTACGTGGGGCAGGGCGAGGGGGTCGGTCGCGGTGAGCGCCGCGAGCCGCTCCTCGGGGGTGGCGCCGAGCAGCGGGCCGGTCGACAGCCGGACCCGCGGGGCGACGGGCTCGTCCGCGAAGCGCTGCCCGCCGGGCGTGGGCGCGCCGAGCCTTCCGCCCAGCCAGTCCTCCAGTTCCATCGCGTCGCCGACCCCCTGGCGGGCGAGTCCCGAGCGCAGCGGGGTCAGGTCGGCGTAGAGGTGGCGGCCGGCCTGCGGGGGCCGGGCCAGCGCCCCGGCGGCCAGCAGTTCCCGGTGTGCGGCCCGGGCCACCGCGCCGTGCAGGGCGGCGGCCGAGGCGCTGCGTCCCGCGACGGCGGCGGGCTCGTCGAGGGCGTGCGCGGCCGCCCCGGCGACGGGGCCCGCGACGAACCCGCCGGTGGCGGTGAGCACGTCCAGGGTCCGGGCCCGCAGCCAGGTGCCGCGCGGGGTGCCGGGGAACCGGATGACGGCGGCGGGCCAGCCCGCGGGCAGCAGGGCGCCGGAAAGGTCCAGGAGTACGGCGGTGTCTTCCGGCAGCATCTCGGCGGGGCTGAGCACCACGTCCGCGCCGGTCCCGCCGGAGCGCCCGGGGACCGGCCGGTGGACGGTGTCGCGCCAGGTCTCGTCGCTGACGACGAACAGCCCGGCGGACTCGGCGGCCTCGCAGGCCTCCCGGAGCAGCTCGGGCGGCGGCACGGTCGCGGTCGGGTCGTCGGCGACGGACAGCAGCAGCACGCGCGGGTCGCCGCCCTCGGCGCGCACCCGGCGCACGGTCTCCAGCAGGGCGTACGGATCGGGTACGCCGCCGCATTCGGCTGGGGTCGGCACGTGGTAGGCCCGCCGTCCCAGCAGCCGGACCTGGGGTGTCCACCAGGCGGGACAGGGCCGGGGCAGCATGACGTCGCCCCCGTACGCGCCGAGCAGCGCCAGCAGCAGGGCGGGGGCGCCGGGTCCGGCGGCCACGTGGTCGGGGTCGGTGGGAAGCCCGCGCCGTCCCCAGTGCCGGGCCGCGGCGGCCCGTACGGGCACTCCCCCGCCGGCCGGCTCGGGGGCCGAACGCCAGGCGGCCGCGGCGAGCACGGCCGTGAGCTCGGGCAGGACGGGCAGGCCGGGCTGGGGTGCGGGCGGACCGTAGCGGACCGTGCCCCGGCCCTCGGCCGTCGTGCGCTGGATCCCCGACACCGCGCACCACCTCTCCTGCCGTACCCGCGCTCCCGACCCTGCCTTTATACGGTTATTCGCCCGGTACCGCCCGTTGTGAACGCCGAGAGGTCGGGAGGTCGGGAGGTCGGGAGGTCGGGAGGTCGAACCAGTGGGACACCGCGCTGCCGGGACTCCGTGCCGCCTCAGCCGCTCCGCCCCAGCAGGGCGAGCAGCCGGGTCTGGGCGTCCGCCCCGGCCGGCGCCTCCAGCGGAGCGTCGTACATGCCGCTCGCGGCCAGTCCGTCGGCGTAGGGCATGACCTCCTTGATGGAGAACTCGACGAGGCCGTCCGGCAGCCGGTCGTCGGCGCCTATCCCCCGCGCGAGGTCCCAGGCGTGGACCACGCAGTCGGCGGTCAGCTCCGAGCAGTACGCCGACCCGAGCGCGGGCCCGTACGAGAGCCGGACGGTGCGTTCCAGCGCCCCGGGGACCTCGAAGGCGGTGTGCGCGGCGGCCGAGGCCTCGTCCCAGGCGGCGGCCGGGTCCGTGCCGAGGACGTCGCCGTTGAAGGTGCTGCCGATGTCCTCGACGGTGCGGCCGTCGGTGACCAGGGGCGGTATCCAGAGCTGTTCGGCGGTGACGTGGTTGACCAGGTCGCGCACGCTCCAATCGCTGCAGGGCGTCGGCGCGTCCCACTGCGCGTCCGAGACCGCGTGGACGTACCGGCCGAAGAGCCGCAGCGCCTCGGCGTGCCGTTCGAGCACCGGGTCCGGCATGGATCTCACCGTCCTTCGTTCCTCCGGTTTCACTGTCCTCGCCCCGGCTCCCGCCTGCCACCCACTCGACCAACCCCCTTGGCACACAAGGATGGTGTCCACATGTCAAAACGCATATCTCAGATGGCGAACTGATCCCTTACGGTGAGGCCAACGCCTCGACAGCACTTTCGACGACGAAGGAGCCAGGTCCATGAACGCCACTGAGCCCGCCCACGAGACCGCGGTCTACACCCACGGACACCACGAGTCGGTGCTGCGCTCGCACCGCTGGCGCACCGCCCAGAACTCCGCCGCCTACCTGATCGGCGCGCTGCGTCCCGGGATGGCGGTCCTGGACGTGGGTTGCGGCCCGGGCACGATCACGGCGGACCTGGCGGAGCTGGTGGGGCCCGGGGGCCGGGTCACGGCGGTGGACGCCGCACGGGACGTGGTCGACCAGGCCGCCGCGTACGCGAAGGAACGGGGCCTGACCACCATCGAGTTCGCCACGGCCGACGTCCACGCGCTGGACTTCCCCGACAACTCCTTCGACGTGGTCCACGCCCATCAGGTGCTGCAGCACGTGGGCGATCCGGTGCAGGCGCTGCGCGAGATGCGCCGGGTGTGCCGGCCGGGCGGGATCGTCGCGGCGCGGGACGCGGACTACGCGGCGATGACCTGGTACCCCGCGACCCCGGGGCTGGACGAGTGGCTGGACCTGTACCGGCGGGTGGCGCGCGCCAACGGCGGCGAACCGGACGCCGGGCGCCGCCTGCGCACCTGGGCGCGGGCGGCGGGCTTCACGGACGTGACCTGTACGGCGACCTCGTGGTGCTACGCGACCGACGAGGAGGCCGCGTGGTGGTCCGCGCTGTGGGCGGACCGGACGACGGCCTCGGCCTACGCCGGGATCGCGACCGGCGGCGGACACGCGACGCGGGCGGAGCTGTCGGCGGTCGCCGAGGCCTGGCACACCTGGGGCGCGGACCCGGACGCCTGGTTCTCGGTGCTGAACGGCGAGATCATCTGCCGCGCCTGACCCGGGCGCGGCGGACGCGGGGCGCGGCGGGCCCGGGCGCGCCCGACCCGGGGCGCGGCGGACGCGGGACGCGCGGCGCCCGGCCGGTGGCCCCGGTTCAGGCCGCCAGGCGTACGGGGAGCAGTTCGGGCCGTTTGGCCGTGCGGCCGTCTCCGGAGGAGCGCCCGCGCAGCCGCCGCCCGATCCAGGGCCCGGCGAAGCCCACGGCCCACCGCAGCTCCCCGGCCACGCCCCGCAGGCCCGCCGGGGCGGTGGGCGGCGGGCCGGGCAGCGGGCGGGTCCACGCCTCGTCGCTGCCGGGCAGGCCCAGGGCGTGTGCGACACCGGCGGCGATCATCGCGTGGCCCGAGGGCGCGGCGTGCAGCCGGTCCGCGCTCCACATCCGCGGGTCGGTGGCGGCCTCGTGGCGTTCGAAGTCGGCGACGGCCACCCCGTGCCGCTCCGCCGCCGCCCGTATCCGCTCGTTCAGCGCGGTGACGCGCGGGGCCGCCCCCTTGGCGAGCGGGACGAGCTTGGCGAGGTCGGGGAAGGTGACGGTGGCGACGCGGGCGCCCTGCGCGGTGAGCGCGGCGAACATCGCCTCCAGGTGCCCGGCGACCTCGTCGGCGTCGAACCGGGGCCGCAGCACGTCGTTGACCCCGGCGACCACGGTGGCCAGGTCGGGGCGGAGCGCGAGGGCCGGCCCGAGCTGCCCCTCGCGGACCCCGGCCGCCAGGCGGCCCCGGACGGCCAGGTTGGCGTAGAGCACGTCCGGCTCGTGCACCGCGATCAGCTCGGCGAGCCGGTCGGCGCACCCGCGCAGCCCGGTGCGGTCGTCCCCGTCGCCCACGCCCTCGCTCTGGCTGTCGCCGAGAGCCACGTACCGGGTCGGCCGGCGCTGCTCACTGCTCTCCACGGGATGCCCGCCTCTCGTTCAGGATGATCGTGGTGCGCTCGTACCAGGCCCGGTTGGCCCGCTCGAACTCCAGGCCGCGCAGGCAGGTGAGGTAGGGGCCGATCCGTGCGCCGTGGCGCAGGAACTCCTCCTCCGTGCGCTCGCCGCGCATCGAGCGCAGCAGCTTCTCGAACAGCTCCGCCTTGGCCGTCGCGAAGGCGGTCCGCTCCGCGAGCTGCGCGATGAGCGCCCCGGTGTCGACGTGCTCGGCCGCCTGGACCTTCACGAGCAGGTCGTCGCGGATCACGCAGGGCTTGGTCTCGGCAGCGGTGAAACGCTCCAGCTCGGCCAGTCCGGCGTCGGTGACCTGGAACAGCCGCTTGTTGGGCCGGGTGTCCTGGACCACCTCGCGGCCCGCGATGAAGCCTTCCCGCTCCAGCCTGGCCAGCTCGGTGTAGAGCTGCTGGGGCAGGGCGTGCCAGAAGTTGGCCACGCCCGTGCCGAACGCCTTGGCCAGCTGGTAGCCGCTCAGCTCCTCGTCGAGCAGCGCCGCCAGTACGGCGTGACGCAAAGCCATCGGTCGGTCTCCTCGGGATCGTGCGCGGCTGCGTCTTCTCAAGGACGCCCGGGCCATGATAGTCAAGAAAGTGAGTAATCACATCGGTGACTATCGAGGAGTCCTCATGAGTACCGCCACCAGCACGGCCGACCGTTTCCGCGCCGCCGTCGCCGGCCACGACCTCGCCGCCCTGGACGCCCTGTTCACCGACGACGTACGGCTCAACAGCCCGGTGAAGTCGAAGCCGTTCGAGGGCAAGCCGGCGGTACTGGCCCTCTTCCGCGTCCTCCTGCGCACCTTCGAGGGATTCCACTACGTCGGGCACTTCGACGGCAGCGTGCAGTCGGCCGGCGTCCCGTTCGGGGCGGACGGCGCCGAGGGACCGGCGACCGTACTGCCGTTCCGGACCACGGTGAGCGACCGGCAGGTGCACGGCATCGACATGCTGCACCTCACGCCCGAGGGCCTGATCGACGAGATCACCGTGATGATCCGCCCCCAGACGGCGGTCGTGGCGGTCGGCGAGGCGGTCCTGGCCGGCCTGCTCACCGACGGCGTGGTGACCGGCTGACGGGGCGGGCGGGGCGACCGGCTGACCGGACCTCGGACGGCGGCCCAGTAGACTCGGTGCCCGTGGCGGATACCCAGTACGAAGACCTGTTGAAGCTGGTGCTCACCTCCGGGACGGCGAAGGCCGACCGGACGGGCACCGGCACCCGGAGTGTCTTCGGGCACCAACTGCGTTACGACCTCTCGCAGGGGTTCCCCCTGGTCACCACCAAGAAGGTGCACCTCAAGTCGATCGTGTACGAGCTGCTGTGGTTCCTGCGCGGCGAGTCCAACGTCGGCTGGCTCCGGGAGCACGGCGTGACGATCTGGGACGAGTGGGCCGACGAGAACGGCGACCTCGGCCCGGTCTACGGCGCCCAGTGGCGCTCCTGGCCCACCCCGGACGGCGCGCACATCGACCAGATCACCGAGGTCCTCGACACGCTGCGCCGCGATCCGGACTCCCGCCGGATGATCGTCTCCGCCTGGAACGTCTCCGAGCTGTCCAAGATGGCGCTCGCGCCGTGCCACGCCTTCTTCCAGTTCTACGTGGCCGACGGCAAGCTCTCCTGCCAGCTGTACCAGCGCAGCGCGGACCTGTTCCTCGGCGTGCCGTTCAACATCGCCAGCTACGCCCTGCTCACCCACATGGTGGCCCAGCAGACCGGTCTGGAGCCGGGTGACTTCATCTGGACCGGCGGCGACTGCCACATCTACGACAACCACGTCGAGCAGGTCACCGAGCAGATCTCGCGGACCCCGTTCGCGTTCCCGGAGCTGAAGCTGCACCGGGCCGACTCGCTCTTCGACTACGCCTTCGGCGACGTGAAGATGGCCGGCTACGAGCACCACCCGGCCATCAAGGCGCCGGTCGCGGTATGAACCTCGGTACGAACCCCGGCGCCGGCGCCGATACGGACACCGGCGCGGACATCGGTATGGACACCGGCATGACCGTCGGGCTGATCTGGGCGCAGAGCTCCGACGGCGTGATCGGCGCGGACAACGGGATTCCCTGGCGGCTGCCCGAGGACATGGCCCACTTCAAGGCCACCACCCTCGGGCATCCGGTGGTGATGGGCCGCAAGACCTGGGATTCGCTGCCGGCGCGGTTCCGGCCGCTGTCGGGGCGGCGCAACATCGTGGTGACGCGCGATCCCGCATGGGCCGCGGAGGGCGCGGAGCGTGCCGGGTCCATCGACGAGGCCCTCGAGCTGGCCGCGGCGCAGCCCGAGGCGGCGGCCCCCGCCACCGCGTGCTGGGTGATCGGCGGCGGCGAGGTCTACCGCGCCGCGCTGGCCCGCGCCGCGATGCTCTCGGTGACCGAGGT
The DNA here is from genome assembly GCF_042722885.1 of Streptomyces sp. NPDC058401. Lineage (NCBI taxonomy): Bacteria > Bacillati > Actinomycetota > Actinomycetes > Kitasatosporales > Streptomycetaceae > Streptomyces > Streptomyces sp. NPDC058401. Next base: position 21,817 of record NZ_JBHXKA010000104.1, on the reverse strand, counting down.
CGACACCCGGGTGGTCGGCGACACCCACGCCCCGGAACTGGACCCGGCGTGGACCGTCTCCGGGGACGCCGGCTGGCAGTCCTCGGTGACCGGCCTGCGCTACCGCATCCGCAGCTACAGCCGCTAAGGCCGGGCCCGGCCGGGCGGCCTAGTCGGTGGCCACCGCGCGCAGGATGTCCAGGCGTGCCGCGCGCCGTGCCGGGCGCCAGCCCGCGAGGACGCCCGCCGCCAGGCCGACCAGGGCCACCAGGGTGAGCTGCAGTGGCGGGACGGCGGACGTGAGCGCGCTGTCGCCCGCCCCGTCCGAGGCCTTCACCAGGGCCCAGCCGAGGAGCCCGCCCAGCGCCAGGCCGCCGGTCGTGCCGAAGGCGGCGACCAGCACCGACTCCCAGCGGACCATGGCCCGCAGCTGTCCCCGGGTCTGGCCGACCGCCCGGAGCAGCCCCAGTTCGCGGGTGCGCTCGTGGACGGCGAGGGTCAGCGTGTTGGCGATGCCCAGCAGGGCGATCAGTACGGCGAGGGCGAGCAGCGCGTAGACGAGCGTGAGCATCATGTCGATGCCTCCCGCCGACGACTCCGCGTACGCCTCGCGCGTCTGCACCTCGGGACCGCCGTACTGTGCGGCCGTCTTCTCGACCGCCGCCACACCGGCCGCGGTGGGCACGCCGTCCTTGAAGGTGACGCTCACCAGCGAGTCCGTGTCCTGCGCCCGGTGCGGCGCCCAGGCCGCCCTCGTGATGACGTAGTCCCCGGCCAGTTCGGACCGCTCGTACACCGCGCGGATCGTGAAGGGCTGCCGCTGCCCGTCCGTGAAGGCGAGTACGGCCGTGCTGCCGGGGCGCCATCCGTGCCGCGCGGCCTCCTTCGCGGATACCGCGATGCCGTCCGTTCGCAGTGCGCCGAAGCCTCCCGAGACCGCGCCCAGGTCGAGGCCGGCCGCGAGCGCGACGGGGTCGGTGACGGTCAGCGCCCGGCCCGAGCCGTCGACCTCCGCGACCCCCTTGCCCAGGCCCACGGCGCCCGCCACCTCGGGCAGCGCCGCCACGGCCGGCGCCAGTTTCGGGCTCAGTCCGCTGCCGCCCGCGCCGAAGGACGGGGCGCTGATGGCCACGTCACCGGCGAAGGACCGCGACACGGCCGTGTTCATGGTGGCCTTGAGGGAGGCCCCGAACACCGTGAACAGGCAGACGACGGCGACGCCGATCATCAGCGCGGTCGCGGTGGACGCCGTCCGCCGGGGGCTGCGCCTGGCGTTGCGCGCCGCGAGGGCTCCGGTCACCCCGCGCAGCCGCTCCAGCGGCCCGCCGAGCATCCGGACGGCGGACGAGGACGCCACCGGACCCAGGACGACGAACGAGGCCGTCGCCAGTGCCGCGCCCGCCCCGGACAGCCACAGCGACGCTGCGGCGAAGGCCCCGGTCAGGAGCAGTACGGCGGCGGCCGCGCCGAGCACCGCGCCGGTGACCGTACGGGACCGGGAGGCCTCCGCGCGGTCCACCGTGCTGTCGAGCAGCGCGGCCAGCGGCGCCGTACGCCCGGCCCGTACGGCCGGCAGCAGGGCCGAGCCCAGGCAGACGGCGACCCCGACGGCGAAGGGGAGCGCCATCGACGGGCCGCCGATCACCAGATCCCCTTCGGGGAAGGGGAATCCGATGGCCGGGAAGAGCGCCTGGAGCCCCGCGGCGAAGCCCACGCCGACGAGCAGCCCGGCGGCCGAGGCGACGAGCGCGACGACGGCGGCCTCGGCCAGCGTGCCGCCGACGACCTGGCGCCGGGAGCCGCCCAGGGCCCGGAGCAGGGCGTTCTCCCGCGTGCGCTGGGCGACGACGATCGCGAAGGTGTTGTGGATGCCGAAGGTGGCCACGAGCAGGGCGATGCCCGAGAAGACGAGCAGCAGGGTGGTGAAGAGGTCCAGGAACCGGCCGGAGATCATCTCGGTGTTCTCCTGGGCCGATTCCGCTCCCGTGATCGCCTCGACGCCCTGCGGCAGCGCCGCGGTGAGCGCCTCCACCAGCTCGCTCTGGCTGGTTCCCGGACCGGCGCGCACCTGGATGGACGCCGCCAGGCCGGGCGCCGGCATCAGGTACTTCTCCGCGTCCGCCTGGGTCATCCCCGTGTACGTGACCTGCGCCATGCCGTCCGCGCCGCCGAAGGTGGCCAGGCCGACGACCGTCACCGGGACCGGGTCGGGCGTGCGCAGCACCGTCGTGTCGCCGAGCTTCAGCCCGCCCTTGGCGGCGGTGGCCCGGTTGACGACGACCTCTCCGGTCCGCTCGGGCGCCCGGCCCTCCGCGAGCCGGTACGGGTTGAGTTCGGGGTCCGCGATCCAGTTCCCGGCGAGCGTGGGCGGCCCCTGGCCGCCGATCGGTTCTCCGTCGGAGCCGACGAGCTGCCCCGCGCCCTGCACGGCGGGGGCGGCGGCGGCCACGCCCGGGATGCGCCGGATCTCCTCCACGAGTGCGGTCGGCACGGGCTGCCGGGTGCCCTGGGCGCCGCCCGGGACGGTGACCACGCGGGAGCTGCGGACCACCGCGTCGGTCCCGCTCGCCGCGCCGGCGAACATGTCGTCGAAGCTCGCGCGGAGGGTGTCGCCCATGACGAGCGTCGACGTGAGGAAGGCGACGCCGAGCAGCACGGCGGCGAACGTCCCGGTGAAGCGCCGCTTGTGCGCGCGCAGCGAGGCCGCGGCGATCCGCAGCACGGTGCGGGCGCCGTTCGCGCTCATGACTCCTCCCTCGGGTGCGCCCCGGCCGGGGGCCGGGTGTCGAAGGACTTGAGCCGGTCCAGGACGCGGTCCGCCGTGGGGTCCGCCATCCGGTCGACCAGCCGTCCGTCGGCGAGGAAGAGGACCTCGTCGGCGTGGGCGGCGGCCACCGGGTCGTGGGTGACCATGACGACCGTGCGGTTCATCTCGCGCACCGCCCGGCCCAGCAGCCCGAGCACCTCCTCCCCCGAGCGGGAGTCGAGGTTGCCGGTGGGCTCGTCGGCGAAGACGACATCGGGGCTGCCGGCGAGGGCGCGGGCCACGGCGACGCGCTGCTGCTGGCCGCCGGAGAGCTCGGCGGGCCGGTGGTGCAGCCGGTCGCGCAGCCCGACCACGTCGATGAGGCCGTCGAGCCAGGCACCGTCCGCGCGGCGGCCCGCGAGGTCCTGCGGGAGCGTGATGTTCTCGGCGACGGTGAGGGTGGGGATCAGGTTGAAGGCCTGGAAGACGAAGCCGACGCGCTCGCGGCGCAACAGGGTGAGCCTGCGGTCGTCGAGTGCGCCGAGTTCCGTACCGCCGATGGCGGCCGTTCCGGAGGTGAGGGTGTCGAGTCCGGCGGCGCAGTGCATCAGGGTGGACTTGCCGGAGCCGGACGGCCCCATGATCGCGGTGAAGCGGCCGGCCGGGAAGCCGACGCTCACCCCGTCCAGGGCCCGTACTTCGGTGTCTCCCCGGCCGTAGACCTTCACGGCATCGACGACCCGGGCGGCGACGGCGTCGCCGCCGCCGCCCGGTGCGGTGGTGGTCCTCATGCCGCACCGCCCTGGGAGAGGCGGCCGAACTGCTCGTCCAGGACGGACAGCCGCCGCCAGTACTCGTCCTCGTCGATCTCGCCGGAGGCGAAGCGCCAGCCGAGGACCGCGATCGGGGACTGCTCGCCGTACGCGGCGCCGCGGGCCTGCCACGGTGCCCTGCGGCCGCGCCACACGGTGCGGCGCAGCACGGTGACCGCGCAGGCCACCACGGCCGCCCAGATCAGCGGGAAGAACAGGATCCACGGGCCGGGCCCGTCGTACGCGAGGGTGGTGAGGGTGTTCATCTCGGTTCAGCTCCTCGGAAGTGTGGGCGTGTGCGTCACACTCCGAGACTGGCTCCGGGAGGGGGTCCGGGTCGTCGTACGGCCGGCTGCACCGCGCGTACCACCCGGGGAGTACGGGGGCGGGCGGGAGTCAGCCGAGCCAGCCGGGCCGGACCAGCCCCGACTCGTAGGCCAGTACGACCAGTTGGGCGCGGTCGCGGGCGCCGAGCTTCACCATCGTCCGGCTGACGTGGGTCTTCGCGGTGAGCGGGCTGACGACCAGCCGGCGGGCGATCTCCTCATTGGACAGGCCGAGGCCCACCAGCGCCATCACCTCGCGCTCCCGCTCGGTGAGCCGGTCCAGGCCCAGGCCCGCGCCGTCGGCGGCGGGCTGTTTGGAGCGGGCGGCGAACTCCTCGATCAGGCGGCGGGTGACGCCCGGGGACAGCAGTGCGTCGCCGTCCACCACCGCCCGGACGGCCCGCAGCAGTTCCTCCGGTTCGGTGTCCTTGACCAGGAAGCCCGAGGCCCCGGACCGCAGGGCCTCGAAGACGTACTCGTCGAGCTCGAAGGTGGTGAGCATGACCACCCTGACCCCGGCCAGTGCGGCGTCCCCGGTGATCCGCCGGGTGGCGGCGAGTCCGTCGCACACCGGCATCCGGATGTCCATGAGGACCACGTCCGGACGCAGCTCGCGGACCAGGCGGACGGCCTCGTCGCCGTCGCCGGCCTCTCCCACCACCTCGATGTCCGGCTGCGCGTCGAGCAGGGCCCGGAACCCCGCCCGGACGAGGAGCTGGTCGTCGGCGAGCAGTACACGGATCACGGATCCTCCTGGGACGGAACGGCCGCCGGAGCTGCCGCCGGATCGGCCGTCGGATCGGCCGTCTGGGCTTCCCTCGGGGCTGCCGCCGGGGCGCCCGTCGGGTCGGCCGGCAGCGGGAGTCCGGCGATCACCCGGAAGCCACCGTCGGGGCGCGGGCCGGCCTCGATGGTGCCGCCGAGGGCCGCGGCCCGCTCGCGCATGCCCACGAGACCGTTGCCGCTGCCGCCCGCCGGACCGCCCGTGGCCGGCCCCTCGTCGTCGACGCGCAGCTCCAGTGCGCGGGGCTGCCAGGACAGCCGCACGCGGGCGGTGCGCGAACCGGAGTGCCGCACCACGTTGGTCAGCGCCTCCTGGAGGATGCGGAAGGCGGCGAGGTCCGCCCCGGGAGGCAGCGCCCGGGCGTCCCCGTCCGTGGTGATGTCCACGGTCAGCCCGGCCGCGGCGGCCTGCTCGGCGAGCTCGGGGAGCCGGTCGAGACCGGGGGCGGGCGCGCGCGGTGCGTCGCCGGGGGTGCGCAGGGTGTCGAGGACCTGCCGGACCTCGCCCAGGGCCTCCTTGCTGGCCGCCTTGATGGTGGTCAGCGCCGACCGGGCCTGTTCGGGATCGGAGTCGAGCAGGGCCAGCCCCACTCCCGCCTGCACGTTGATCACCGAGATGCTGTGGGCGAGGACGTCGTGCAGCTCGCGGGCGATGCGCAGCCGCTCCTCGTTCACCCGGCGCTTCTCGGCCGCCGCCCGCTCGGCCCGGGCGAGGGACCACTGCTCCCTGCGTATGCGGACCAGCTCGGAGACGGCGAGGATGGCGAGCACCCAGGCGGTGATGCCCAGTTCCTGCCCCCAGGGCGCCGGACCGTCCCCGGCGGGCGGGAGCAGCCGGTAGAGCCAGTGGCCGATGAGCAGGTGGCCGGCCCAGAGGAGCCCGACGGCCCCCCAGGCGGCTCTTCGGTGTCCGGCGATGACGGCGGCGAAGCAGGCCAGGGCCAGGCTGATGAAGACCGGTCCGTACGGGAACCCGGCGCCGATGTACACCAGGGTGACGGCGCTGACCCCGTACGCCACGGCCACCGGGTACTGGTGCCGCCACACGAGCAGCAGCGGCCCGAGCAGCAGCAGGAGCCGGGCGAAAACGTCCAGCGCCACCCTTCCGGTCTGCTCCTGCGCGGCCCATCCCGAGCCGGCCTGGGCGAAGACGGCCACGAGCAGCGAGGAGCGCCAGGCCGGGCCCCGCCCGGTCCGCTCCACCCATCGCTGCCACGGAGGAACCCCCGGGCGCTCACGCTGCTCGTCCATGCCACCCACGCTAGGCCGCGCCCGGCCTGACCGGCGTCACCCCCGCGTAGCGTTTCCGGTGTACTCCCCAGGTAGTACACGGGGTAGTACCCGGCGGTCCGCGCAACCGCCGACCTGGGCACAGATCGGCCGGGGCCGCAGGGGACGGCCCGGTCCGTTCAGTCCCCCGGCGGGCGCATCCGGAAGTTGTACGAGGCCGGGAGCGGGTGGTCCGTGAGGGTGGACCAGACCTCGGAGAGGGTTTCCTCGCCCTCGCGGAGGTCGGGCAGTTCGAAGCCCTCCTCGAAGACCCGGCGGGCCGCGCCCACATGGCCCTCCGCCGCGAGCAGCCGGGCCGCCGACAGGCGGAAGCGGCCCTCCTCGCGCAGGGTGGGGCGCAGCCGGTCCCACACCGAGCGGGCCTGCGGCAGGAGTCCCGCCGCCAGCAGGGAGGCCAGTGCCTCCCGGCCCAGCGCCGATTCGGCGGCCAGCCAGCCCGCGCCGCCCCGGCTCTCCCCGGCCAGGTCCTCGAAGGCCTCGGCGTACCAGCGGGCCGCCCGGGCCGGGTCGCCGGCCAGGTCGTCGGCGACGGCCAGGCACCTCAGCAGCGGCCACCGCGAGGGGGCCAGTGCCAGGCCGCGCTCCCAGCTGCGTACGGCCTGGGCGATGTCCCCGGCGTGCCACTGGGCGACCCCGAGGTGGTACTCGGTCAGCGGGTCCGCCGGGGCCGTCTCCAGCATGTCCCGCCAGTGCGGGGCGACCAGGCTCGGGCCGGGCGGAGTCACCCGGCGCGGGGCGGGGAACACCCCGGTGCGCCACAGCTCCAGCCAGGGGGCCTGGTCCTCGTCGAGGGTGTCCTCGGGGAAGGGGGTGCCGGGCAGTTTGTGGCCCCCGCGCAGCACCTCCAGCGCGCCCCAGCCGGAGCCGGTGGCCAGCCGCTCCCCCGGTTCGGTGTCGGCGCACCCGCGCCACGCCTCGTACGCCGCGTCCACGGCCGGCCCGGGCAGCGCGGAGTCCAGCGCCGTGCCCGCGGCGGCGCGGGCCGCCGCCCAGTCGTCGCCGTGTACGGCGGCGGGGTCCGCGGACAGGGCTCCGTAGGCCTCCAGCCAGCTGAACTCCGCGCCCGCCTCCAGCCGTACGTGCTCCAGCTGGGTCCGGGCGAGCCCGGCCTGGATCTCGGCGTACCCGCCCGTACCGGGCTCGGTCAGCCACTCCTGCCAGCGCCGGCCGCCCTCGCCCGCGCCCCAGACGAAGAGCTTGCGGCCGCGCAGCCGGGCCGTCGAGGTCTGGACGAGTCCGCGCCCTTCGGAGTCGAGGGAGGCGATCCAGGGCCGGGTCCCGTCTTCGACCTCGTAGAAGAAGTCGGCGGGGTACGTGCTGCGCAGCGGGTACGTACGGTCCGCGCCCTCCCATCCGGGGACGGGGATGCGGCGCAGGGAGCGTTCGTACCCGAAGTGCCAGGCCTCGTCGGCCGGGGCCAGGACCCGGGTGCCGGCGTCCTCGGGCACGGCGATGTTGGACCACCAGTAGACGGGTGCGGGCCGCTCGTGCGGGTTGCGCACGCGGACGCCGACGTAGAGGAACTCGGAGTCCTCGGGCAGCCAGAGGTCCACCTGGAAGGGCAGGTCGCGCAGCCGCTCCCATTCCCAGAGCCGCACCATGACTCCCCCGTCGGGCGCCGGGACGAGCGCGGCGTGCAAGGGGGCGCAGGACAGGGTGGTGTGGCCGGTGGCTCCGAGGTTCCACTCGATGCCGCCGGAGAACCAGGCGCCGTTCAGGGCGAAGTTCGCGGGCTGGAACACCGGGTTGCGGTAGAGCAGTTCGCGTCCGGTGGGGAGGTGCACGAGCGAGTGGATCCGGCCGCCGAGGCCGGGCAGGACGGTGGCGCGCAGGTGTGCGTTCTCGATGACGATCGTCTCGAAGTCACGCTCGGTGCGCCGGCGTTGATAACCGTCCCGGATCCGTACGGGGAGCAGCGAGCGCAGTGGTTCGTACCCGATCTGGCGTGCCATGTCGCGCGGCAGACCCTCGCGCGACCGCTCGTCCAGGGTGTGCACCCCGCTGGTCTCGCGGAGGGCGGGCAGGGGGTTCTCGGGACCCAACGGGGCTGCGGGAAGGGTCAGTACGGAGCGGCGGACGGTGGTGGCCATGAGGGAAATGGAACACGCCACGGCGGCCGGTGCACAGGGATTCGGCGGATCACCACCGGTCAGGATTACGCAAAGCCTTCTGCCTCCCGGGCCGGTGTCCGATCATGGAGGGCATGAGCGATGTGGTCAGAAGAGGTCAGTTCTTCGACGGGGAAGAGTCCGAGGGCCGGTTCACGGGACCGACGACGGGCGACGAACGGCGGATGCTCGTCGACGTGCTGGGGGCCCAGCGCGCCACGCTCAGGCTCAAGTGCGCGGGCTTGGGGCCCGAGTTGGCCGCGCGGTCGGTGGAGCCGTCCACGCTGTCCCTGCTGGGCCTGGTCCGCCACCTCGCGGACGTGGAGCGCCGCTGGTTCCGCCGGGTGCTGGACGGGCAGGAGGTTCCGCTCCGGTTCTGGTCCGCGGCCGCCCCCGACGGGGACTTCGACGGCGCGACGGCCGCGCCCGAGGTGATCGGGGAAGCCTGGGAGGCGTGGCGGGCGGAGGTGGAGTTCGCGCAGGCGTTCACGGAGCGGGCGCCGGACCTGGACGTGTCCGGGAAGGACGCCTGGCGGGGCGAGGTCTCGCTGCGCTGGGTGCTGATCCACATGATCGAGGAGTACGCGCGGCACAACGGCCACGCCGACCTGCTGCGCGAGCGGATCGACGGGGCGATCGGGATCTGACGGGGCGATCGGCATCTGACGGGCCGGCCCGCGGGCTCCCCGGGCGCGGGAGCCCGGCGGCCTACGGCGCGGGAGCCCGGCGGCGCGCGGCCCGGCGGCCCCGCGCCCGGAAGTCCGCGGCCTTGCGGCCCGCCGGCATCCGGGCGGGGCGATCGGCCTACGCGAACGCCCCCGCCACCAGGTCCGCGAGCAGCGCGCCGGCACGCCCCTCCGGGTCCAGGTCCGGGTCGTAGATGGTGACGTTGAGTCCGACACAGCGCGGGGAGCTGATCAACACGCCGAGCAGTTCGGCGAGTTCGTCGGGGATCAGGCCGCCGGGGTCCGGGCTGTCGACGGCCGGCATCACGGACGGGTCCAGTACGTCGGCGTCCAGGTGGACCCAGAATCCGGCGGTGGCCGGCGGCTGCAGTCCCGTGAGGGCGGTACGGGCCACCGGCCCGGCGCCGCGGTCGCGGATCGCCCCCACCGTGGCGGCGAAGATCCCGGCGGCGCGCAGCTCGGGGAGGTCCGGGTCCCCGTCGCGCAGCCCGAAGAGCCGGACGTCCTCGTCGCGGACGTAGGGCCCGAGGCCCTCCAGGTCCGTCAGGTCCGCCTGGCCGCGGCCGGTGGCGAGGGCCAGCTCCTCGCCGCCGGCCGCGCCGACGGGCCCGTTGACGGCCTCGTTGCCGGGGTGGCGGAAGTCGGCGGAGCCGTCGATCGCGGCGATGCCGTACCGCCCGAGGCGCCGCATGGCCAGGGAGGCGCCGAGCTGGATGGAGCAGTCGCCGCCGAGCACGACGGGGAACTCCCCGGAGCGCAGGTGGCCCTCGATCCGGTCGGCGAGGGCGACGGTGTAGGCGGCGAGGGGCCCGGCGTGGAACACCCCGTCGCCCTCCTTCCAGTCGCCCCGGTCGTAGCGCGGCGGGACGACGACCCCGCCCTCGCGTGCACCGAGGCGGGCCAGCAGGCCTTGTTCGCGCAGGGCCCCGGCCAGTTTGTAGACACCTGGAACAGCACCCGGGGCCGGCGGGCGGAGTCCGAGGTTGGACGGTGCGTCGAGGAGCACGAGGGTTCGCATGGTGTCATCCTGTGCGATGCGGGGCCCCGGGACACGGCATTTCGGCCGTGAGCGCCCAGCGTTCGTGGTCCCGCCAGGCGCCGTCGACGTGGAGGAAGTCCGGTGACAGCCCCTCCAGCCGGAAGCCGAGCCCGCGGACCAGGGCGATCGAGGCGGTGTTCCCCGGCTGAATGTTGGCCTCCAGCCGGTGCAGCGCGAGACCGTCCGCCGCGAAGGCGTGGCCGACGGCGAGGCCGAGCGCCTCGCGCATGAGCCCCCGGCCCGCCGCGTGCGCGAAGGCCCCGTACCCGAGCGCGCCGCAGCGGAAGGCCCCGAGGACGATGTTGTTGACGTTCACGAATCCGGCGATCGCTCCCGACTCCCGCTCGCACACGAGGAATCCGGTCCGGCCCGCCGCTGCGGCCCCGGCCGCGCCCCCGGTGGCGCCGGCGATCAGCGGGGCGGCGTACGCCCCGTAGGCCTCCGCGGTCGCGGGCGGCGACAGCCAGGGGTGGTGGAGCACCCGGCTCTCGCGCACCCGCGCGGTGAACTCGGCCGCGTCAGTGGGCCGGTAGGGCCGCAGCCCGATCCGGCCGCCCTCCACCAGGTACGGGAAATATGACATCGCCCCAGGCTAGGGGGTGTGGCAGGATCCCGAGGTGATCATCACCCCGAACACCGAAGAGCTCGAAGAGCTGCTCCGCGCGGCCGCGTACAACAACGCCGCGTGGTGCGCCGCGGTCAGCCGCGACGGCGGGTTCACCGCCCAGGCCTGGAGCAGCCCGCGCCGGACCCCGCTCTACTACCCGGACGCCGTGACCCTCACCCGGGACACCGACACGGCCGCCCTGCTCGCCGGGATCGACACCGGTGCGCCGCACGCCTCCGTCAAGGACAGCTTCGCCGTGCTCGACCTGGCTCCGGCCGGCTTCGAGGTCCTCTTCGGCGCGCAGTGGATCCACCGCTCGGCGTCCGCTCCCGGCGCCGCCCCGGCCCTGGAGTGGAGCCGGATCTCCGGCCCCGCAGAGCTGGAGGCGTGGGAGACGGCCTGGGACGGCGAGGAGAGCACCGGGCTGTTCCACCCGGGGCTGCTCGACGGGGCGGCGGGAAGCACCGGAGCGGCGGAAGGCACCGGGGAGATCGCCTTCCTCGCCGGGCGGGACGCCGGGGGCCGGATCCTTGCCGGGGCCGCCGCCAACCGCACCGGCGAGGTGGTCGGCATCTCCAATGTGTTCAGTGCCGACGGCACCCCGGACGACGAGGCCTGGACGGGGGCGCTGACCCTGACCGCCGCGCTCTGGCCCGGCCTCGCGCTCGTCGGCTACGAGTCGGGGGACGACCTCGACACGGCGCTGCGGCACGGCTTCACGGCCATCGGCCCGCTGCGCGTCTGGGTCCACTCGGGCTGACGGCCGGGCCGGGCCCGGGGGCCGGGCTGACGGCCGGACCCCGTACCGGTCGCCCTACTTGCGCCGTCGGGCGAAGTACGCGCCGCACAGTCCGCCGAGCACCGCGGCGATCAACAGGGCGACGTACAGCGGCATCGTCACCTGGGGGATCAGCAGGCGGATCTTGGTGGGGCGGGTGTTCTCGAAGATGAACACCAGGGTGAGCACCGCGAGCGCTGCGATGCCCGCGCGGCCCGGGGTGATCTGCCCGCGACCCTTGCCGCGGCTCTTGGACGTGTGGGAGCTCATGGTCCCATCGTCCGGCCGCGGCGTCCCGGGGGCTCAGTCGGACAGGGCCAAACGGGGGATGTCCGGCCGCTCGAACCCGAACACCTGCGCGTACAGCGACAGCTCCGCCTCCAGGGCCCGGACCATCGTGTCCGCGCGCCGGAAGCCGTGCCCCTCGCCCTCGAAGGCCACGTAGGCGTGGGGCACCCCGCGGCCGCGCATCGCGGCCAGCAGCCGCTCCGCCTGTACGGGCGGGCAGACCGGGTCGTCCAGGCCCTGGAGCAGGACGAAGGGCGCGGTGATCCCCTCGGCGCGGGACACCGGGGAGCGCTCGCGGCTGAGCAGGGCCAGGGTCTGCGGGGGTCCGGCGAGGCCGTCGACGTAGCGGGACTCCAGGTCGTGGGTCTCGGCGGCGAAGCCGGTCAGGTCCAGGACCGGGTAGATGATCGCCGCGCACGCGTACAGGTCGGTGGCGGCCAGCGAGGCCGCGGCCGTCCAGCCGCCCGCGCTGCCGCCCCGGATCGCGAGCCGGTCCGGATCGGCGGTGCCCTCGGCGGCCAGGGCCCGCGCCACGGCGGCGCAGTCCTCGACGTCGACGACTCCCCACTGTTCGCGCAGCCGTTCCCGGTAGGCACGCCCGTAGCCCGTGGAGCCCCCGTAGTTGACCTCGACGACGCCGATGCCGCGCGAGGTGAAGTAGGCGATGTGCAGGTCGAGTACGGGCGGCACGTGGTCGGTGGGGCCGCCGTGCGCCCACACCACGTACGGGGGCAGTTCGTCGGCCCGGGCGCGCAGCAGGGGGTGGTGCGGCGGGTAGACGTGGGCGTGGATCTCCCGGCCGCCCCGGCCGTAGAAGGTCCTGCTCTGCGGCTCCGGGTAGTAGGCGGGGTCCTCGCGGTCGACGGGTCCCCGGCCGTCGGCCGAGCCCGGCGCGCCGGGCGAGCCGGCCCCAACGGCCCTGCCCGCCGCCTCCGTTCCGCCCGCTCCGCCCGTACCTTCCACACCGTCCGCTCCCGCCGGGCCCCGGCCGCCCACCACCCGGGCGTGCCCGGTGGCCGTGTCCAGCTCCACCACCTCGTACGCGCTGCGCGGGCTGGCGGCGACCCCGTAGACCCGGCTGCCGCTGACGGCGAGCGTGGGCTGCCAGGCCGTCCACGGGCCGGCCGCGTCGACCAGGTCCCCGCTCTCCGGGTCGAGCACGCCGAGCACCGAGGAGCCCCGGCCGTGCAGGACGGCGACGAGCCCGTCGGGGAGCGCCGCGATCCAGCGCAGTCCGGGCTTCCACAGCGGCCCGCCGAACTCCTCTTCCCGGGGGCACAGGTTGACGGCCTCGCCCGTCTCCCGGTCCACCCGGTACGGGTTCCACCAGCCGCCCCGGTCGCTCACCGCGAGGAGGTGTCCGGCGGCGGTCCACTCGACCTGGGCGACGGCCTCCTCGGGTCCGCCGAGCACGGTACGGGGCTCCGCGAGGCGGCCGTCCGCGGTGATTTCGGCGAGCCGGAGCTCGGTGCCGTCCCACGGCATCCGGGGGTGGTCCCACACCAGCCAGGCCGCCTGCCGCCCGTCGGGGGAGAGCCGGGGCCCGGTGCTGAACCGGTACCGGTCGTCGGTCAACTCCCGTACCAGGGATCGGTCTTCCGCGGCCGACCCGTCCAGCGGTACGGCAGCCAGCACCCGGCGCACATCGGTCGGCGCGGTTCCGGTGAACTCCTCCAGCACGCACCAGACTTCACCGTCGCGCAGCACCGGGTCCGCCCAGCGCAGCCCGCCGCCGACCGTGGAGACGGGGGTCAGGGCCCGCGGCGCGGGGCTGCCGGGCGCGTCCGGCTCGTACGCGTACAGCCGCTGGTCGGCGAAGTGGACGAACACCACCAGCGGTCCGCCCAGGGGGCGTTCGGCGCCCGCCCAGGGCAGGCCGCCGTACTCGGTGACCCGGCTGCGCACGTTCCACGGCGCGGGCAGTGCGCAGAGCGCGGGTCCGCCGTCCGCGGGTCTGCGGACCAGGGTGCGACGGCCGCCTTCGGCCGGCCGGGGCACCGTCCACCACACCTCGGCCCCGACCGCGCCGACGTACTCCGGTCTCCCGTCGAGGGAGGCGGCGAGCGCGGCGCCGATCGGCGAGGGCCAGCTGCCGTAGGGGGCGGTGCCGTCGCCGCGCGGGGCCCTCACAGGGCGCGCAGGGCTCGGTCGAGGACGCGGACCCCGAAGTGCAGGGCGTCGACGGGCACCCGCTCGTCCACTCCGTGGAAGAGGGACCAGTAGTCGAAGCCGGGCGGCAGCTTGAGCGGGGAGAAGCCGTAGCCGGTGATGCCGAGCCGGGAGAACTGCTTCGCGTCGGTACCGCCCGCCATGCAGAAGGGCACCACGTGCCCCTCGGGGTCGAAGGCCTCGACGGACTCGCGCAGGATCCCGTACGTCCGCCCGTCCACGGGGGCTTCGAGGGCCACTTCCCGGTGGTGGAACTCCCAGTGCACGTCGGGGCCGGTGAGCTCGTCGAGGGTGGCGATGAACTCGGCCTCGCCGCCGGGCAGCATCCGGCCGTCCACGTACGCGGTGGCGGTGCCGGGGATGACGTTGAGCTTGTAACCGGCGCTGAACATGGTCGGGTTGGCGCTGTTGCGGACGGTCGCCTCGACGAGGGCGCCGGCCGGGCCGAGCTTGTTGAGGATCTGGTCGAGCTGGAAACCGGGGGCCCTCGGATCGACCGACATCCCCTGGAGGGCGGCGAGTTCGGTGATGCAGGCGGTGACGGTGTCGGTGAGGCGGACCGGCCAGTCGTGCTCGCCGATGCGGGCGACGGCGGCGGCGAGCCGGCTGACCGCGTTGGCCCGGTTGGGCTTGGAGCCGTGTCCTGCGGTGCCGGTCGCGGTCAACTTCAGCCAGGCGGTGCCGCGTTCACCGGCGGCGATCGGGTAGAGGGCCTGTCCGGGTGCGGCGTGCACGGTGAAGGCCCCGGACTCGCTGATGCCCTCGGTACAGCCTTCGAAGAGCTCCGGGTGGTGGTCGGCGAGGAAGCCCGAGCCGTCGATCGCGCTGTCCTCCTCGTCGGCGGTGTAGGCGATCACCACGTCCCGTCGCGGCCGCACACCGGCCCGCGCCCAGGCCCGTACGACGGCCAGCACCATCGCGTCCATGTTCTTCATGTCGACGGCGCCGCGGCCCCAGACCACCCCGTCGCGGACCTCGCCCGAGAAGGGGTCCACGCTCCAGTCGGCGGCCTCGGCGGGGACCACGTCGAGGTGGCCGTGGACCAGGAGGGCGGGGGCGGTGGGGTCGGTGCCCGCGATCCGGGCCACCACGTTGGTGCGGCCCGGGGTGCGCTCCAGCAGCGCGGGCTCCAGTCCGATGTCCGCCAGCCGCTCGGCGACGTACTCGGCGGCCGGGCGTTCCCGGCAGTCCCCGCCGCCGCGGTTGGTGGTGTCGATGCGGATCAGGCCGGAGGTGAACTCGACGGCCTCGTCGAGCGCCGCCCGGTCGACGGGGGTGCTGTCGACCGGGGCGCTGCCGCCGGGGACGCTGCCGACGGATGCGTCGGCGCCCGGCTCGGACATGTCAGCCATACTGCTCCTCCACCGCTGCCGAGACGATCGTGGTGACCGCCTTGAAGGTCCGGATCCCCTCGTACATCGTCCCGCTGGTGTAGCCGACCCTACGCTCACCCGCCCGCTCGACCCCGGGCACCACGGTGGCCGCCATCGCCAGGTGCTCGGCGTCGAACTCCACCTCCACCGCGAACGGTCCCCCGCGCACCGGCTCGTACCGGACTGCGAGGGCCGCGGCCTCCTTGGCGGCGGCCCGGATGTCGGCGGCCGTACGGGCCGGGGTGCGGCAGACGGCGGCGTAGCGCGAGACGTGGTCCTTGACGGCGACCGTCACCGCGTCGGGGGCGTAGCCGGCGGCGTCGGTGCAGGTCAGGTCGTCTCCGGTGACGAGGACGACCGGGACCCCGTACTCGGCGACCACGTGCGCGTTGAGCAGTCCCTCGCTGGCGCGGTCGCCGTTGAGCCAGACCCCGGTGATGGAGTTGGCGAGGTAGGTGTGGGCGAGCACGCCCTCGGCGCCGGCGCCCGTGTGGTACCCGACGAAGGCGATGCCGTCGACGTCCCCGTGCTGGACGCCCTCGACCATGGAGAGGGACTTGTGGCGGCCGGTCAGCATCTCGACGCGGGCGTCGAGCTTCTCCAGCAGCAGGTTGCGCATGGTCCAGTGGGCCTCGTTGACGAGCACCTGCTCTGCCCCGGCGTCGTAGAACCCGAGGACGGCGGCGTTCACGTCGGAGGTGAACATGGTCCGGCAGCGTTCCCACTGCGGGGTCCCCGGCAGCACGTCGGCGGGCCAGGTGACGCCGGTGGCGCCTTCCATGTCGGCGGAGATGAGGATCTTCATCGGGCCCCCTGGCGGTCGGTAGCGCTCAGGGCCCCACCCTAGCCCGCCGACCCCTGCCGGACCCGGGGGCCGCGCCTTGGGCGCGCCGGGGCGCGGGCGCGGCCCCGGGCCGGGTCGTTTCACCCGATCCGGTGAGGCCCGATCCGGTGGGGCCTTGTCCCCGGCCCCACCGGCAACGGCCTTGCTCAGCCCTTGACTTCGGTGGCCAGGTTGGCGAGGAGGGTGTCGTAGATGCGGGCCAGGCCCTTGGGCGCGAAGGTGCGCTCGAAGAAGCCGCCGATGCCGCCGGCGCCGTTCCACACGGTGGTGACGACGGCCTTGGACTTGCCCTCGCCCGCGGGGGTGACCGTCCAGGTGGTGACCATGGAGGAGTTGCGGTCCTTCTCCACGAGCTGGCCGTCGGTGGGCTCGGTGACCTCCAGCAGGCAGTCGCGGACCCGCTTGCTCGTCGCCTGGAGCTTCCAGTGGACGAGGGTGCCCTCGCCGTCGCCGCCCTCGCGCACCTCGTACTCGCTGAAGTGCTCGGGCAGCAGCTTGCCCCGGGTCCCGGTGTAGTCGGCCAGCGCGTCGAACACGGTCTCCGCGTCCGCCCCGATGATGCGTTCCGTGGTGGCCTCGACCTGCGCCATGGCGTTCCTCCAGCAGTTGTGTTCGCTCGTCACCGCGAAGCCAACCACCTCCGGGGCGGGCGCCCAAATCCGGGTCGGAGGCGGCAGCGCACGGAGACGGGGAGGGTGTCCCGGATGTCGAGTTCCCCGGCCCGGCCGCGGCTCCGGCAGCGGCCGCCGCGCACGATCATGGGAACGTTTGTTCTATTCTCGGGAGCGAGCTACCGAGGGAGGCGCACCATGCGCTGGGACAACCTGACCGCGGGCCCCACGGGCCCGGCCGCGCTCTTCGGCGCCGACTCCGTCGTGACCCGTACCTTCGACACCCCCGAGTTCCGCGGGATCACCTTCCACGAGGTCCGCGCCCGCTCGATCGTCAACCGGGTCCCCGGCGCCTCCCGGATGCCGTTCGAGTGGACGGTGAACCCCTACCGGGGGTGCAGTCACGCCTGCGTGTACTGCTTCGTTCTCCTTGCTTAGTTGCAGTGTCTCTTTCTGCTTCCACGCCTCACCCGTCTGAGTGATTCCATCCGAATCCTCGGCAGTCATGCGTGTCGCTTTCTAGCGTGAAGCGCATGAACCTGACCTACTTCTCACCCGCTGGGTGGGAGACGTGGGACCTCGACCGGAAGCCGTTGATCCGAGAGGGCACGCCCGTTCTCATCGATGAAGATCTGCGATTCGAGGACAACGGGACGCCAAGGCCCACCGTCGCCGTCAACCGATGGCTGCGGGAACTGCCAACGATGGGCGTCCCCGCCGTGAAGTCGTGGAAGGCGTACGCGCAGGCCCTTCGCACCTGGCTGGAGTTCCTACACGACCGCCAAGTGCATCCCTTCGCCGATCGCAAAGACCTGCGCGCCGTGCTGAGCACATTCGCCGAGTACCGATTCAACGGTCCGCTGGAGGCCCGCTGGGACGGGTCCACCTGGAACAACCGGATCACCATCGTCGCGGGGTTCTACAAGTGGGCCCTCCGGGAGGGCCTGTGCACGGACGTACCGTTCACCTACGCCCAGGTCACCCACTACAGCTCGACCGGTCCCAACGAAACGACGCGGAATCTCGCGACCGTGAGGCGTGCGAAGCCTCACGTGACCGTCAAATACCTGGAAGCCGACTTCAAGGACCTCTTCCTGCGTGGACTGGCAGGTCTGACTCCCGACGGCGAAGAGGACACCGCGCCGAACCGGTTCCGCGGCCGCCACCTTGGCCGCAACGCGGCAATGGGGCGCTTGGTGGTCTCCTCCGGGCTACGAGCTCAGGAGTTCACCCACCTGCTCACCTACGAGATTCCGGCGCTGCCGGCACGGCGCACCCGTGTCCCCATCCGGTGGCCGTTGGCGAAGGCGGTAACCAAGGGGACAAAGCCGCGGGAAACCTGGATTGACTACGGCACCCTTGCTGAGGTCCGTCAGTACATCGACCTGGACCGGGACGTGGCGACGTACGGCAGCACCTACCAGCCAGAACCACGTCTCGGCGACCCGCTGGTCATCGCAGACCCTCACTGGGAAGGCGCCAGGGTCAACGGGCGCACTGTCTCCTGGCGGCGCCTCGGCCCGATCGAGCGACGACGTCTGGTGGCCCCCGACGGCACCTCGCCTCTGGTTGCACTGCAGTCGAACGGTGAGCCGTTCATCGACTGGGGAACCGTCTTCCGGCGCACCTCCCAGCGCATCCGCGAACGGTTCGAGCCGCGATTCCCCACTGTCACTCCGCATACCCTGCGTCACACGTTTGCGATGGCCACCATGGAAGCTCTGATCAAGGGCTACTACCAGCAAGCCGCGCAGCTGGTCGTTGACGCCGACGAGGACGCCGCGCTCGCTCTGTATCTGACGAAGGCCGAGCCAATCCTGGTCCTGCGCGACCTGTTGGGACATTCCAGCACCGCCACCACAGAGGTCTATCTGATGCGTCTCGATACGCAGCGCATCTTCCGGGAGGCCTACAAGCAGGCGGGATCACGGAACGGCCTGCTCGGTTCAGCGGCACGGGACGAGGCCGCAGAAGAGTTCGACGATGAAGGTGGCATCTGATGGCCGCAACTGTTCACCACGAACCGCTTCGGGTCGAGTGCATGTTCCCTGACGGAACCCACTGGACAGCGCGGCTGGATGACACCCGGAACCCGGTGTTGGCCGCTGATCTGGCCCTCGGTCTGACCTCGTGTATCCACCCCCACGGGAGGATCACGAAGCTCTCCACCGTCAGGGGTCACGTCGCCACGTTGAAGACCATGGTCAACCACCTGGCCCGGGACGGATTCATCGGCGGAGCCGCAAATCTCAGCAGGTCGAACATGGTGAAGCATTGGCTCGCATTCGACTATTACCACGGCGCAAAGACCCGAGCGCTGTTGTCCGGGTTCGACCGGGAGACCGGCGCATTGCGCCAGGAAGTACGAGTCCACCTGGAGGGCCGGGCGCTCAAATCGCGACCGGCTTCCGAGCCGCACAAGCCCTACACGGACGGCGAGTGGCACCGGCTCCAGGACGTCATGCGACGGCTGGCGAACGAGGCCTGGCAGGGGCACAAGAGCGCGCTGACACTGGCTGCCGCAGGAGCCGACCCTCGTGAGTGCGGAATGAGCCGGGAGAACGTGGCCTGGCTACTCCTCAATCACGGCCCAATGTCCAACAGGGAGCTCATCGCAACCACGGGTTGCACCCAGAAGAGCCAGTGGGTGAAGGCAGACCTACCGAAGCTGAGGAAGGCGCTCTACCCGACCGCGTACGTCATGCACGCCCACCGCCTACTTCTTGGTATGTACACAGGGGTCGTACCGGACGGCATCGCCGACCTCGGCCTCGACGGCATCACCTGGGCTGGTAACAGCACCGTGCTTATGGACTACGTCAAGGGACGAAGCGGCCCGGAGTCCGTGACGATCACCAAGCGGGCTGTCGCACTGCTAGAACGATGGCTGACTCTCTCCACCCCGCTCCGGAACATCGCGGCACCTGAGCTGCACGAAGACCTCTGGCTCCTCGCCCGGCGGCGGACCGCTCTCACCGAATCCACATCGCCCTACGTCGTCGTGAACATCGACAAGGGCGGCGACCGCGCGAAACAACAACGGGAACTGATTTCTCTCCACGGCGTACTCGATGACTCGGGCCAAGCCCTGCAGATCCATGCCTCCCGCATCCGCGAGACCCACATCAACATCGGTGCTCGTCGTTCGTGGACGGGCCGTACCACGATCGACCCGAACCACACTGCAGGGGTGGAAGGAGACCACTACGCCAGCGCACAGACACCAGCTCAGCAGGACGCCATCGGGACGATCGTCGAGGAAGCCCAGGCCGACGTTCTACGTAAAGCCCTGCCGCCGACCGTACTGACCGAAGACGAACTGGTCTCTGTCGCCGCCGGCCTACCGGGTGCAGCAGCACGGCTCGGACTGGATGGGGACGAGTTGGCGGAGCTGCTTGGCGGCGAGCGGGATGTGTTCACCGCATCATGCAAGAACCAGCTGGCCGGGATTCACGGGCCAAAAGGGAAGCCTTGCCCCGCTCGGCCGTGGGTCTGCCTGCTGTGCCCACTGTCTGTGTTCATGCCCCGGCATGCGCCGAATCTGCTCCGACTCAAGGCCTACTTCTCCCGCCAGTTCCGCCAGATGACCAATGCCCAGTTCATCGCCATCTTCGGCCCGTACGCCGACCGGCTGGAGCGGGACATCCTGGCCAGATTCCCAACTGCCGTACTGGAACGGGCCGCCATGACCGTCATCGATCGTGACGCGGAGATCCCGCTCCGACCCGAGGAGTCGACCGCGTGACTATTGCAGTCGTCATGCCAACCGTTCCAGCCCAGGGATATGCGCGCATCCCGTCCTCACTCTCCACCCAGTCCCCATTCGCACAGGTGGACATTTGCGAGGCGGCTGGACTGGAGCTGGTTCCCACCGCACACCGTCCTCGATTCGAAGAAGACCTGTGGATCTTGGAGGGCCTCGCTCACGCACCGGCGTCCATGAGACGGGTCTACAAGCGGTGGAACTTCGCCCCGATCCTCAATCCGGCATGGCGGCTGGTCGCGAAGGAACTCGTGCTCGCCTTACTCGTGCCCAACCACGAGTCCGTGGCCGAACTTCCACATGCCTTCCGCACGCCCATCAAACCGAACAGCATCTACGGCACGCTGATGCCGCTCACCCACTGGCTCAACCACCTCACCAAGCAGAGCATCAAGACTCTGAAAGACGTCGGGCAGGAGCACTGCGACGCCTACCTGGAGATGCGGAGGCGACGCAAAGACGGCACCGGGGAGATCGAGCCCAGCAGCTTGGCGAACATCGTCAAACCGATCCTGTACCTCGCCAGGTACGGGGATCTGTTCACATCGGACGCCTACACAGCGGGGTTCTTCCCCTGGGATGGGCGGCCCGCAGGCCAAGTAGCAGGATGGCTGCAACGCAATGCGGGAAATGCGACCCCGCCTGTTCCGGACAACGTGTTCCAACCGATGCTGGATTCCGCCCTCTACATCGTAGATACGATCGGCCGACATGTCGCCGCCGAGCTGGGGCAATTCCTTGACTTCGCAGCGTCCGCAAGAGCGATGCCGCAGCACCGGTCACTGACCGGAACCGACGGCAGTCGAATCCTGGCCGCCATCGAGGAGTACGCTCGCGACGGCCTGCCGTTCCCGCGACTGGTGGGCAACAAGATTAGTCTCCGCGTCAACAAGGGTTGGCGACAGGACGACCCGCTCCTGACGGTGAACACCCAGCGATTCGCCCAGACGGTCATCGGCGTCCGCAACTTCAACGCCCGTGACCTGGCGATGCTAAGGCCGGCCTGGGAGGCCGCCGTAGCCGCGGTCGGAGTCGGCGGCGACTGCGGCCTGCGAGCCGAGGTCGTCCCGCGCTACGACGAGCCGTCGGTCGAGGTCCCGTGGACGCTCCCTCTAGAAGGGAGCGAGCTGCGGGCCTTGTCCCAGGTCGTGCTGTCGGCTTGCCTGCTGGTCACGGCCGCGATCAGCGGCATGCGCGCCAGCGAACTCGAAGAACTCCACTCGTCCTCTTGCCTACCTCCGACCGAAACAATCGGCGGCGGCGCCCGATACCGGCTCGGATCACGGTTGATCAAAGGCCGTAAGTTCGGAGGCACCCCTGAGGAATGGGTGGTCATCGAGGAGCCGTACCGGGCCGTCCAGCTCGCCATCCGCTTTTCGGGCCCCAACACCAACGGTGCGTTGTTCGGCAGCGAGACGCTCGACGTCGGCAAGGCCTACACGGGGTTCCGGGAATGGGTGAACGGACCAGCCGGGCAGCGGCTCGGACTGCCGTTCATTCCGGCAGGGCCGGTCAACGCCCGGATGCTCCGACGCACGTTGGCGCTCGCCCTGGCCCACCGACCCATGGGCCTGCTGGCCGCGAAGATCCACCTCAAGCACGTAAGTGTGGCGAC